>CAZIXG010000074.1:0-5910 GCA_964543305.1 uncultured Ruminococcus sp. | reverse complement strand
CGTGCAGCGCTGATAGCATCTGCAGCCTGAACGATGCAGGCGATAACTGTCTTAGCCTCAACATCACCGTGGTGAGCGTGGATAGCGTGGATAACCGCTTCGTTTTCGCGGTATTTCTTAGCAGCCTCAACACCAAGCTGGATGTGTGAGCCCTCCTGCTCATGGTCGATAGCCTTACCGATATCGTGCAAGAGACCTGCACGCTTAGCGAGTGTTACATCTGCGCCAAGCTCGGCTGCGATAAGACCTGAGAGATAGCAAACCTCCAAAGAGTGGTTGAGCACATTCTGACCGTAGCTTGTGCGGAAATGCAGACGGCCGAGAAGCTTGATAAGCTCAGGGTGCAGATTATGTACACCCGATTCTACCATTGCACGCTCGCCCTGCTGCTTAATAATAGCATTGACCTCATTAGTAGCCTTGGCTACGGTTTCCTCAATTCTTGCGGGGTGAATTCTGCCATCAACAATAAGCTTTTCAAGTGTAACTCGGGCAATTTCACGACGGATAGGCTCGAAGCTTGAAACTGTTATTGCCTCGGGCGTATCATCGATAATAAGGTCAACACCCGTAGCATTTTCGATAGCGCGGATATTTCTACCCTCACGGCCGATGATTCTACCCTTCATTTCATCATTTGGAAGCGGAACTACAGAGACGGTGATTTCAGAGGAATGGTCGGCAGCACAACGCTGAATTGCGTGAGCAATTACCTCGCGGGCAAGCTTATCCGATTCATCTCTGGTCTGCTGCTCGAACTCCATAATCTTAATAGCCTTCTCGTGAGAAAGCTCACCCTCGAGCATTTGCAAAAGGTTTGCCTTAGCCTGCTCCTTGGAAAGACCTGAAATTCTTTCGAGCATTTCAAGCTGACTGCGCTTTAATTGCTCGCATTCCTCAATTTTAGCATCAATCTGCTTTGCTTTTTCACTGAGCTTTTCTTCCTTTTTCTCTAAGTTCTCAGTCTTACGGTCAAGGGTTTCTTCCTTCTGCTGAATTCTGTGCTCCTGACGCTGAACCTCACTTCTGCGCTCGCGCAAATCGCGTTCGGTATCCTGACGGAGCTGGTGAATTTCTTCTTTTGCTTCAAGAAGTGTTTCTTTTTTTCGTGTTTCGGCGGTTTTCATAGCTTCGCTTAAAATGCGCTTTGCTTCATCCTCTGCAGAGCCGATAGTCTTTTCAGCGGATTTGCGGCGGTAAACAGAGCCGATAACAAATCCGATTACACCGAGGACTAACGCTACTGCACCGAAAATAACATATGTCATAACATTTTCGGGCATTATATGTCCCTCCTTATATAATAAAGCGGACTTTACAGGTGTAAAACAAAAAACCTGTCGGGGGCCGCCATTTGAGCCCCGCGATACAATTACTTATGCCATTTGAATTTCGCCATATCCAAATTTTGCATATTAACTATCTATGTAATTTTACCACTATATTTATGCTCTGTCAAGAAAAAATGCCTTTTATATAGTATTTATATAAAGAAATATGACATATCCCAAGCGGGCAAACAGGGATAATGGCGAAGGTAGATTTTATAATCCCCGCGAAGCTTTAAAACCTCTTCGGGTACCGCGAACATATCCTCACTGCGGTGGTAGGCGGCTATCTGCATTTTAGGCTTATATTCTATAATTGTTTTTGCCGCTCCCTTTATTGCGGCAGTCTCCTCCCCTTCTATATCCATTTTTATATATGTGGCGGCGCTTCCGTTTAGGATACTATCCACCGTAACAGCTTTAATCGGTGTTTCTCCGCCCGTCGCAGAGCCGCGAGAGCCGTTCATACTAAAAGCTCTGGTGCCCACGATATCACAAACACAGGCATTGATGTTTTCTATTCCTTCCACGCCCTCGGTGGCAAGGCATAGCTTCTTATAACTTTTAAGGTCAGGCTCCACAGCAATTATTCTTTTATATTCATTAGCGTGCTTCAAAAACTCAAAAACTGTATCGCCCCTATAAGCGCCCAAATCGAGGTATGTTTCATCGCCGTTAAAATGCAAAAAGCTACTGTAGACCTCATTTGGCTGGGTTTCACAGTCAAAAAGATAATCTGTTTTGCCCGTAAGCTTATACATAACGGTATTCTCAAAAACCTTTTTCGAGGCTTCATCGGCAAGCAGATTATAAACCCTTTCAAGCCTTTGGCGGTTTTCGATAGCAAATTCCCTTGTAAAAAGCGTATCGCCGTAAACAGGAACATCAGGCGAATAAAGCTCTTGTTGTTCGGAGATACGGCGGATATTCGATATAACCTCCAAAAGTCCCGAGCCAAAGCATACGAGCACTATCATTTCACCAAAAGTGCTTTGCGCAGTGGCAAAATCGGTAACCTTAAAGCCGTGGAATGTTTTTTCGCGCACAAACGCATCCGACGCGAAAACGCCGGATATTTTTATGCCGTATTTTTGAAGCACCGAGATTATCTTATCGGCGCCGTTGCCCATACCGTAAAGCACTATCGGCTTGGGCGTGGTTTTTAAATAGCTCCATAAATCGTTCATATTAGCATTATACGATAAAAAATTATATTTTACAAGGTAGACAAATCCGATTTTATTTGGTATATTTATATAGATGAGTAATTTTGGAGGTAATCAAAATGAAAAAAGTTTTATCCTTCGACTTTGGCGCTTCCAGCGGCAGAGCGATGCTCGCCACCTTGGAAAACGGCAAAATTAATATGGAGGAGATTCATCGTTTTTCGAACGACCCCGTAATTGTTAGGGGTACAATGTATTGGGATGTTCTCCGCCTCTTTCACGAAATCAACACAGGTATCACAAAGGCTGTAAACGCAGGCGGCTTTGATGCTATCGGTATTGATACCTGGGGTGTTGACTTTGGCCTTCTTGATAAAAACGGCCGACTTCTCGCTAACCCTGTTCACTACCGCGACAGCAGAACACACTCTATCCCAGATGAGGTTTTCAAGATTATACCTAAGGATGAGCTTTATTCGCTCACAGGTATGCAGTTTATCCACTTTAACACCATTTATCAGCTAATGTATCTAAAGCTGCGCGAGCCTGAAATGCTTGAGCGCGCAGATAAAATGCTGATGATACCCGACCTTTTTGCATATATGCTCACCGGCGAAATGAAGGAAGAGGCAACCATCGCCTCCACCTCAAACCTTTTAGACCCATATTCGAAGGATTGGAGCTTCGAGCTTATCAAGCGTTTAGGTCTTCCTAAGTCGATATTTGCCCCCATTGTGAAGCCCGGTAACGCTTACGGACTTATTTCTGATGAAATTTGCGAGGAGCTTGGCTGCGCTAAGGTGCCCGTGATAGCAGTAGCTTCCCATGATACCGCATCCGCAGTGGCTGCAACACCAAGCACCAGTGATGATTTTGTTTACATAAGCTGCGGCACCTGGAGCCTTTTTGGAATCGAGAGCAAAACACCTATTCTCACCGAAAAAGCGGCAGCCGCAAACTTCACAAACGAGGGTGGCTTCGAGGATACAACCCGTTTCCTTAAAAATATTATGGGCCTTTGGCTCATTCAGGAATCACGCCGTCAGTGGAAGCGTGAGGGTGAAGATGTTGGCTTTGATGTGCTTGAGAAGGAGGCACTCGCATCAGAGCCCTTCAAGTGCTTTATAGATGTTGATAATCCTGCCTTTGAGCCCGCAGGCAACCTGCCCCGCAGAGTATGCGAATATTGCGAAAGAACAGGTCAGTATGTGCCCAAGACACGAGGCGAGATAATGCGCTGCATTTATCAAAGCCTTGCTATGAAATATAAGTATACCTTTAATAGCCTTAACGATATGGGCGAAAAGAAATACCACAGCATTAACATTTTAGGCGGCGGTATCAAGGATAAGCTGCTATGCCAAATGACAAGCGATGCTTGCAATGTTAAGGTTCTCGCAGGCCCAACCGAAGCTACTGTTATGGGTAACATTGCAGTTACTTACAACGCGCTCGGTGAAATCGCAGATTTTGCCGAAATTAGACAGGTTGTTTCAAACTCCACCGAAATCAAGACCTATGAGCCAAAGGAAAACGAGCTTTGGGAAAAGGCTTACGCCGATTATCTTAAGGCGATTAATGCTTAATAATACATATAAAATAGCCCTCGAACAGAGGGCTATTTTTTGTGCTCAATTATGAACAAAATGTAAAAGTCAGGGAAAGTCAAAAATTTTTTCAAAAAACTATTGACTTTCCAGAAATTAGGGATATAATAGTAACTGTTAGCACTCGAGGCAATAGAGTGCTAATTCCAAAAACACATAGTGGGGCGGTGGTTAATATCGAGCTTTCAAAGCGAAAACTTGCGGTGCTTTCCGCGATAGTTAAAAGCTATATTGAAACCGGTGAGCCTGTGGGCTCTAAAAACCTTACTGCTCTTTTAGAGAATGCCCCCTCCTCTGCCACGCTTAGAAACGAAATGAACGCTCTGTGTGCTTTGGGATTTTTATCTCAGCCGCACACCTCGGCAGGAAGAATCCCCACAAGCTCGGGTTACAGGCTTTATGTGAACTCGCTAATGCACCCTGCCGAGCTTATAGACTCCACGAAGGAATATATTAATTCAAGCCTTTCGGATGTTGGATTTGATGCTCAGGGAATACCCACCGCGGTAGCAGAGGCGCTTTGCACTCTAACAGGATACCCCGCACTTTCGTGTTATATTGTAGATAGCGATGTTTTCTTAAAGCAGGTAAAGCTGCTGCCCGTTAGCCGAAAAACCGCAGTGCTACTGCTAATTTTTTCAGACGGCAGAACAAAAAGCTGTGTTTGTAATGTTCCTCAGGGTATTACTGCACAGATGACAGAAAGCTTCACCACCCTTGTGCGAACAAAGCTAATTAAAAAGCCTTTGGGTGAACTAAGCCGCGCCTATCTTCAAAATGTGATAGCATCCGCGGGAATTGATGCACTATCCCTTACTCCTCTGCTTACAACGCTTTTTGACACAGTGTCAGCGGCGGCAGAATCAAGTGTTTCACTCGCGGGAGGCTCTAATCTTTATAACTTCTGCAGCGAACGCGAGGCAAGAGGTATACTCTCGCTTACCGAAAGAACGACGCCTATGCTTGGTGTTTTACGCTCGAGTGATAAGGAAACAGATGTTATTTTCGGAAACGACACCGACTTTGAAGAGCTTAAAGCTAAGGTTATGGTGGTTTCAAAATACTACTGCAAGGATAAATATTGCGGTAAAATCGGAATAATCGGTCCTGACAGAATGTCCTATGAACAGATTATTCCAAGTATTCAGTACATAGCAAATAAGCTTACCTCACTTTTAACAGATGCCGTAAGCGATATGGAGGACTGACAGTGACAGAAGAAATTAAAACCGAGGAGCTGCAACAAGAAGCCGCAGCCGAGAAAAAGGAAAAGAAAAAATCTAAAAAGGATGTTGAGCTTGAGGCACTTAAAGCCGAGCTCGAAGCAAAATCCGACCAGCTTATGCGCACCGCCGCTGAGTTTGATAACTTTAAAAAGCGCACCGAGCGTGAAAGGCTAACAGTTGCGGAATTCGCAAAGGCAGGCATAATCAAGCAGCTTTTACCGATACTTGATAATATAGACCGCGCCGCCGCTGCAGATAGCGGGAGCGAGGATTATATCAAGGGTATTGAGCTTATAGTAAAGCAGTTTGAGGCTCTTGCAGGCAATTTAGGAATAGAAGAAATTGCAAAAGTGGGCGACCAGTTTGACCCTAATTTCCACGAGGCTGTCCTTCATATAGAGGATGAAAATTTAGGTGAAAATGTTATAGCAGAAGTGCTTCAAAAGGGCTACAAGCTCGGTGACACAGTAGTTCGCGCCGCTATGGTTAAAGTAGCAAATTAACAATTAATAATTAATTAAAGTATATAAATCTTAGGAGGATTTTTATTATGGGAAAAATCATTGGTATTGACTTAGGTACA
>CAZIXG010000073.1:5707-5946 GCA_964543305.1 uncultured Ruminococcus sp. | reverse complement strand
AGGTCTTTATTTCTATGATAACCGCGTGGTTGAGCTTGCAAAGAAGGTTAAGCCCTCCGCCAGAGGTGAGCTTGAAATTACCGACCTTAATAGGCTTTATTTAGAGGATGATACTCTCAATGTTGTAACCTTGGGCCGCGGTTACGCTTGGCTTGATACAGGCACAATGGATTCGCTTATTGATGCAGGCGAGTTTGTTAAGATGACCGAGAGCCATCAAGGCATAAAAATTGCAGCGG
>CAZIXG010000073.1:0-5697 GCA_964543305.1 uncultured Ruminococcus sp. | reverse complement strand
GGTTGAGGAAATTGCTTATGTAAACGGTTGGATAGACCGTGAAAAGCTTCTTGAATCTGCCGCTAAGTACGGCAAGTCCCCCTATGGCGAGCATCTTCGCAAGGTAGCCGAAGGCAAGTTTAGATATTAATATGTGAGAGATTTAAAGCAGCCACTTTTAGTGGCTGCTTTTTTGTGTTCACTCCAAAGGTATTATAAATTAATATATTTTTTCTCAAAATTATATTTACTATATTTTCAATAGAAGCATTTTCAAAATCACAACTTTCTGATTTTAAAACCCCAAACTCAATTTATTTTAATTCTTTTATTTAAACTTGTTTTATAAAATTCTGTTTTGAATCACTAAACAAAATATTATTTTGAAATGATTTTTACAAGTAAAGGATTAAAAATTATTGTTAAATTCTTCAATCGAAAGTGGGAATGAAAATGTGGTTTTTGACGGCATTCATCCATACTATCCCGGATATAAGCTTATGACAGAAGTGCTTATGGAATATTTAAATTATTAACTAAAAGAAAGAGCGGCACGGCTTGTTGCCATGCTGCTCTTTCTTACATCAAAACATATACATAACTGCAACGCAAAAATCTCGGCTAAAATGTGAAAATCTCATATTTTAGCCGAGATTTTATATTGACTTTAGGCGAATAATAATAATATATAATGTAATCGTGAAATTATACACTGATGAGGTATATCATGAACTATATGTCTTCATTAAAACGCACAATTAAAACACCAAAATTGTATTTTTATGATACGGGTCTCATCAGATATCTTACAAAATGGTCTTCGCCCGAGGTCGCAAAAAGCGGCGCTTTTGCTTTTTGTATCAAAAAACACTGGACTTGTGGAAAGCGTTGTGGTATGTATTTGTGTTGCAAAAAGGAAGTTCAATGCACCCTGAGGTTATATTTAACTAAAATTCTTCATACAATTAACTAAGTCCTTTTAGGAGGTTTTTGTATGAGAGAGTTATCCTGCGAGCGCGCCGTCACTTTAGGGGAGTATATTATAGAAACGGGTGCTACCGTGCGAGCTGCGGCAAAGGTTTTTAAAATCAGTAAGTCCACTGTACATAAGGATGTTACCGAGCGGTTAAGAACGGGTGACCCACAGCTTTATCGTGAGGTAAAGCAGGTGCTTGAGAAAAATAAGAGTGAGCGCCATATCCGAGGCGGTATGGCAACCCGCAGAAAATATAAGGGTGAATGAAAAGTGTGGCAGGGGAGTTGAACAGAAATTTGCCACAAACTACAATTAAAAACAAATAAAACAAAAATATTTGGCAAAAAATAAAAGAAATTATAACTGAATTTTCGAAAAAAACTTAAGAAAAACACATATAATTGGTGGATAACTTCGAGCAGATTTCTTTGAAAATCTGCTCTTTTTATATATTTTCACCGTTTTTGGTGGATAAACAGACGGATTTTCTTGGTTTTATGTTAAAATTTCTTTATTTTGTTGGTTTTTATATTGACATTCTTGTGGTTTTGAGGTAAAATATATGAAGAAAATTAGGTTTGCCATATTCTTTCCGTTTAGGAGGTTGTGTAACAATGGCATATACATATACAGCTAAAATAGAAAAGTCACCCCGAATAGACAAGCTTATAGACCATCTTTATGCAAAGATGCCCGAGATAGAAGCAAACCGTGCGATACTGCTTACCGAGTCCTATAAGTCAACCGAGGGTGAGCCTATAGTGTTGCGCCGCGCAAAGGCGTTTGCGCACATACTTGAAAATTTACCTATCACCATTCGCCCTTATGAGCTTATAGTGGGCAGTAATTCTAAGGCGCCGCGCGGATGTCAGGTTTTCCCTGAGTATTCATATGAATGGCTGGAGGCTGAATTTGATACCGTTGCAACGCGAAGCGCCGATCCGTTTTATATATCCGAGGAAACCAAGAAGGCTTTAAGTGAGGTTTATCCTTACTGGAAGGGCAAGACCACAAGTGAGCTTGCAACCTCATATATGGCGCCAGAGGCGCTTGCCGCAATAGAACACAATATGTTTACTGTTGGCAACTATTTCTATAACGGAATAGGCCACTTAACTGTTGATTACGGCAAGGTTTTAGCCATAGGCTATAAGGGTATTATTGCCGAGGCTAAGGTGGCTCTTGAAAAACTTGATGTTTCCGATGCCGATTATGCTTCACGCGCTAGCTTCCTGAACGCTGTTATAATCAGCTGCGATGCTGTTATAAATTATGCCGACCGCTATGCAACCCTTGCTAAACAGATGGCTGAGGCTGAAAGCGATACTGTTCGCCGCGAGGAGCTTTTGAAAATTGCGGCTAACTGCTCGCGCGTTCCGCGCTACGGCGCCCAGAGCTTCTATGAAGCGTGCCAGTCCTTCTGGTTTGTTCAGATGCTCTTGCAGGTTGAATCAAGCGGGCACTCGATTTCTCCCGGCAGATTTGACCAGTATATGAATCCTTACTTCCAAAAGGATTTAGCGGATGGCAAAATCACTCGCGAATTTGCTCAAGAGCTCGTTGACTGCATCTGGGTTAAGCTTAACGACCTTAATAAGGTTCGTGATGCCGCATCTGCAGAGGGCTTTGCGGGCTATAGCCTTTTCCAGAACCTTATTGCAGGCGGTCAGGATAAGGATGGCAGAGATGCCACAAACGATATGTCCTATATGTGTATAAATGCAACACTTCATGTGATGCTGCCGATGCCTTCCTTCTCGGTTCGCGTTTGGAACGGAACACCGCACGAATTTATGATTCGCGCGGCAGAGCTAACCCGCACAGGTGTTGGTCTTCCTGCTTATTATAATGATGAGGTTATAATTCCTTCACTTATGAGCCGCGGCGTTTCACTTGAGGACGCGCGTAACTATAACATAATTGGCTGCGTTGAGCCTCAGGTCCCCGCTAAGACCGATGGTTGGCACGATGCCGCATTCTTTAATATGTGTCGTCCGCTGGAGATGGTTTTCTCTAACGGTATGGACAAGGGCGTGCAGGTGGGACCGCGAACAGGCGAGCTGCAAGAGTTTACAACCTTTGAAAAGTTCTATGATGCTTATAAAGCGCAGATGAACTACTTTATAAAGCTGCTTGTTAATGCAGATAATTCGATTGATATGGCGCACGCCAAGCTTTGCCCGCTTCCGTTCCAATCCTGTATGGTTGAAGACTGCATAGGCCGAGGCAAGAGCCTTCAAGAGGGCGGCGCTATCTATAACTTCACAGGCCCTCAGGGCTTTGGCATCGCAAATATGGCGGATGCGCTTATGGCGATAAAAACCTTGGTTTATGATAAAAAGGTTTTAAAGCTTTGTGAATTAAAGCAGGCGCTTGATAATAACTTCGGCTTCGATATGGATGCCGCAGCCGCCGAAAAGATTACCAAAACTGTTGCCCAAAAGCTTGTTGAGAGTGGTAAAAATCTCAGTGCAGACGATATAAGAGCTATCTATATTGCCGTTGCCGAGAACAAAGCTACTGAGAGCGAGAAAAAGCAGTGGGGCGATATCTTAGAGCAGATAAATGCTCTGCCTAAATTCGGTAACGATATTTCAGAAATAGATGCCTTTGCCCGCGATGTTGCTTATACATATACAAAGCCGCTTGAAAGCTATCGCAATCCGCGTGGCGGCATATTCCAAGCGGGCCTTTATCCTGTATCTGCAAATGTTCCGCTTGGCGCGCAAACGGGCGCCACACCCGATGGCAGACTTGCTCACACTCCAATTGCCGATGGTGTTTCCCCTGCGGCGGGCAGAGATATAAATGGTCCAACAGCTGCTGCAAACTCGGTAGCAAGGCTTGACCACCTTATCGCATCAAACGGAACACTCTTTAATATGAAGTTCCATCCAAGCGCTCTTGCAGGTCAGGGCGGGCTTGAAAGCTTTGTGGCTCTCGTTCGCGGATATTTTGACCAAAAGGGTATGCATATGCAGTTTAATGTTGTAAGCCGAGAAACCCTTCGCGATGCGCAGAAAAACCCCGAAAAGTATAAATCTCTTGTGGTTCGCGTGGCAGGCTACAGTGCACTGTTCACAACCCTTTCACGCTCACTGCAGGATGACATTATAAACAGAACCGAACAGGGAGGGTTTTGATGGAAAATAACTCAACCGTTCGGGGAAGGATATTTGATATCCAACGCTTTTCCACCCACGACGGCCCAGGCATTCGCACGATAGTCTTTTTAAAGGGATGTGCGCTTAGATGTCGGTGGTGCTGCAATCCTGAATCCCAGTCCTATGATATCGAGAGGATGCGTCAAGCAGGCGCGATAAAAACTGTGGGTAGGGATGTTGAGGTAGGTGAAGTGGTAGCCGAGGTATTAAAGGACCGCCCTTATTACAGGCGTTCGGGCGGTGGGGTAACTCTTTCGGGCGGTGAATGTATGTTGCAGCCCGATTTCGCGGTAGCGCTGCTTAAAGAGTGCAAGGATAACGGCATAAACACCGCTATCGAAACCACAGCCTTTGCAAGCGCTGATACCGTTAGAAGATTTATCCCTTGTGTTGATACCTTTTTGATGGATATCAAGCATATCAACTCCGCGAAGCACCGCGAATTCACAACTCAGCCTAATGAACCAATTTTAGAAAATGCAAGGCTTTTGGCGGCTGAGGTTAAAAAGCTTATTATCCGAGTTCCTGTGATACCCACATTTAACGATACGCCTGAGGAAATAGCAGAAATTGCAAAATTTGCGGCATCTCTTTCAAATGTGGATGAAATCCATCTCTTGCCATATCACAATATGGGCAGAGATAAGTATGAGGGACTTGACCGCGAATATCTAATGGGCGATATTAAATCTCCCTCAAACGAGCAGATGCTCTCACTTATAAAGGTTGCCGAGGGCTACGGCCTTAAGGCTAAGATAGGAGGTTAAACCGATGGATATAACTAGTATGCTTGCCAATGAGAATAAAGCCCGAATTGTTCAAGAGCTTGTTCCGGGCAAGCAGATAACCCTCTGTCACATAATAGCAAATCCGGATGATATTCTTTATAAGAAGTTAGGTCTGGACCCTGAGAAAAATCATAAGGGCGCTATCGGTATTCTCACAGTTTCCCCAAGTGAGACCGCAATAATCGCAGGCGACCTTGCTATAAAGGCATCGGGTGCGAGTCTTGGTTTTGTGGACCGCTTTAGCGGTACTGTGATACTAACAGGCACAGTTTCCGAGGTTGAGGCATCCCTTACTGCGATAACCGATTATGTATCCTCAAAGCTCGGCTTCACAGTTTGCGAGATTACAAAAACATAATGAAAAAGCTTATTTTAATGGGCAGAAGCGGAGCGGGGAAGACAACCCTTTCCCAAGCGCTTAAGGGCGAACAGACCGCTTATAAAAAAACCCAGTCGATTTCATATGAGGGCTTTCTTATCGATACCCCCGGTGAATATGCCGAAAATCACGATTTGGGCGCAGCGCTTTGCCTTTATGCCTATGAAGCGGATGTTGTGGCGCTGCTGATAGCTGCGGATGATGAGTATTCGCTCTTTCCGCCCTGTATTACCTGCATGGTAAACCGCGATGTGATAGGAATAGTCACCAAAAAGAATAAGGGCAACCCTGAGCGTGCTGAAAATTGGCTTCGCCTTTCGGGCTGCAAAAATGTGTTTTGGGTGGACTCAAAAACAAATGAAGGCATAAAAGAAATACTTGAATACCTTGAAAACAACACAAAACCAAAAA
>CAZIXG010000072.1:0-6024 GCA_964543305.1 uncultured Ruminococcus sp. | reverse complement strand
TTTCAAATTCGGACTTTGCGGTGATCGATACTTCATTACCGCTGCTCACTAAAATGGGGTTGGTCGTGTCGCTCACAAGGGAAAAGCCTTGAAGCTCCAGATCAAATTTGTAGTCATCGCCGATATCAATGATAATATTACCTTTTAATTTACCCGAAACGGAATAAACAGAATCTTCGCTAACAGCGGTAAAGGTAAGAATGTTACCATCAAGAGTATAACAACCTTCGGTTCCCGACACACAGGTCACTGTTACGTCAACAGTATCTTCCTCAAAATATCCTGCGTATGCATTCAGGTCATCCAAGCTCTCACCGAAGGAAGCAGAATCGTCTCCGAGATCTGCTGCTGTACCGGCAACATCCGAATTTCCGCCGTTGGTGTTGTTGGAAGAATTATCGCCTTTGCATCCGCTGAGCACACTCAGTATCAGAGCAACGGTCAAAAGGATTGAAAAAATTTTCTTCATATATAACGCCCCTATATTAAAGCTCCGAAGAGTGAGTTTCCTGCTTAGAAACTGTAATTTCAAGATTGCCGTTGCGGCAGCGGAGCTTATCGATCATTTCTTTTTCTCTGGTTACATCACGAAGAGTTACATTGTATGTTAGCTTGAACATACTGCCCATATTGGTGCTCTTTACACGGGCAAGGTCGTGAGCGGTGGTGTATTCCTTGAAAATGTCATCGAAAATATCGGAGTAGTCCAGATCTTCGGGAATAGTAATGGCAAAGGTTTTGTAGGTTGCTGCATTCTTTTTTGCACCGAAGTCGAGACAGTTGTAAAGCACAAACATAGCGCACATAACAACAGTAAATAGTACCGCAAAACCGAGATAGCCCATACCGGCAATAAGTCCTGCACCCATAGCAAGAAACAGTGTGCAAATTTCTTTTGCAGTTCCGGGTGCCGAACGAAAACGAACCAGGCTAAACGCACCTGCAACGGCAACACCTGTTCCGACATTGCCGTTTACGAGCATAATTACCACGCAAACAACAGCGGGCAATAAAGCCAAAGTTACAACGAAGCTCTTGGTGTAACGGGTGCGGTACATATAAGCAAAAGCCATAACAAGACCAAGCGCAAGGGCAAACCCAAGACAAAGCATAAAATCTGTCACACTGATGACCGTGGTAAGATCTGAATCAAATAATCCTTTAAACAAATTTTCAAGCATAGTAATAATCTCCTTTTTAATTTAAGCATTGGCAACTGCATTTTACAATTGCGGGAATATCATTGTTTTATATGCCGTTCCGTATTTGGAGAACGAAGTTTTATATATATGTTCTTGTGAAAGAACATGAGTCATCCAGAGTGGAATGCCGCCTGAGCATTTGATTTCCATTAGCACCATTCCCTCGGGGAGAATAGGCGTGCCGTAAACGGGAGATTCCAGTGAAAGATCCTCTTGCCTGCAAAGGATCGTATCATCAAAGGTCACACGAAAATCACTTGGTTCCTTTGTATAGTATGCCTCCCGTTCATATGAAAGGAAAACGGTTGGATGCAAGGTTTCGTAGTATTGAAGAAAATAATCTATTTCCTCCGAAATCTGTGTGTCTTTGTGGCAATGGCGTATGCCTTCTACCCATTCCATAGCTTCTTCTTCAGGAAGCGAGATGCGGCGCTTGTATACCACATGCTTATATTTTTTCTTTAGCTCCACAAACACCGTACTATCAGGGTATGCCTGACTGTAGCTACGAATGCGAAGCTTTTCCTTGTATGCCGGTTTTTCTATGGAACGCCGTATCAGCAAATAGGTATCTGTATCGAAATATATGTTACGAATCGTGGTGCGTCCGTACTTATCCAGTTGCATATACGGCTCCATTGCCTGCAGGACTTTTTTCTTTTGTTCGGGCGTAAGCATATATTTAAATTCATAACGCTTAAATACCATTTTAAAAGCCACTAAACTAAACCCTCCTTCTTCCTATTTCGTGCACTAATATATTTACCGAAACTTAAGTGGAGTAAAAAATACATCAATTAATTTATTATAACACATGTGTCCCCCGAGAAGAAAAGAGCAAACCATTAAACATTCAGGCTCTTAATACTTACATCGACATATCTTTCCGCTTTAATTTTAAATGGAACTGATTTATCTATAGGCTCTTTTTTGTGTAATGAGAACACTCGTTCCACCTCGGCGACATATATTATGTTAACATCGCCCCAGCAATACTTATTTACTGCTTCTAACTGATAATCGAAAGAAAAGATAGTAGGTGACCTGATTCTAAAGGGATTGCCTTGCGTACTCCGTGGAGATTTCCGTCAGTTGCTATGACGATGCTTTCGCCGGTTTTCTTATGTATGTTAGATTATTGCTTTTTGACTGTGCCGAAGTTGTGGGGTGTGTGGTTATGAAACCACACACCCCACAACTCATATTTTTTATTCATAGTTTTCATATTTTATCATCTTTTGAGCATTGCAAGCAGATAATGGTTACGAGAGAAAAAACAATACACTGTACTGTTTTATTAACGCAAAAAGGCGGGTACTTCAAGCACAGGCAACGGTCTTTTCTTTTTATTTGCACTCAATAGTTATTTGGGTGGTTTCCCCCGCTTTAAGCGAGAATATTATCTGTTTATACTGAAAACCACTTGCGGGGTGGAAATATCGAGCCTGCGACTCGGGAGCAAGGCAGTGTGAAGAATTTGAAGATACTGTTAGTATATCTTTAAAGCAAATGGCGGTTGGTGTGTCAACCACGTTGTCCCCAATTTTAGAGATTATGGGCAATATATACTGCGCCTGCTTTTGCACGGTTATGAAAATCTTAATATTGTTGCCGCTGAAATCATATTTAATTTTAAACGGATATTTTTCGCTTTTGGCTATAATTGAATTAGCACTTTGCGCAAGACTTACAGTGAGATCATTATCCGAGGTGTAGCTGCCATCGACTATTCTTGCAGTCTGGCAGATTTCGCTATTGGCATTACGCTGATACTGCATATTTAAGGGCTCTGCCATAAACAATTTATGAACAGTGGACGCCACCATGGGGCCATAGCTTTTATGCCATAGCATAGTAAGTGCGCCGCCCGAACTTTCGCTATCCTTATACTGAACGAAATCACAGGCATTCACTGTGGCGATAAAATCGCCCTTTGTAACGGTATAAAGATTACCGTTTTGATAAGACCTTATGCCCTGCTTTTGCCTTGGAAGTACTGCTTCTTCGCAGTTATCAAAGCATTCGCCTGCTTCAAGATAGAATATTGCCAATGCTTTTGCATGGGGGAACGCGTGGTGAATGCACGCAGGCTCCCCTGCTGCAGACTGCATGGTTCCGCCGTAGAGACTGCCGTCCTCGGTGCAACTTTCAAGCAAGCGGAAATTCATAAGCGCCGCGCGGGCTATGGCGGGATGGCGGTCGGCAATGTAAACAAGTCCTTCTTGCATACCGTCACCCGTTCTGCTGCCCCAATAGGTCCATTTATTAGCTCTGGTACCAAAGCTATTATCAATACCGCCATCGGGTAGCATAAATTCAAGATGCTTAAGTGTTATATTGGTATAAAATTTAAGCTTCTCCTCATCTTGGAGCCACTTAGAATGAAGAATTAAAAGAGGCACAGTTTCTTCAAGGTTATAGCCCATATCTATAGCACGACAACCCTTATCGGTAACGCGTGCCCTCGGCATACCCTCGCCGAAAATAAGACCATCGGCATCTATATGCTCGCGACAAAAGCGCTCCCATCTAATAGCAAGCACACGATACTTTTCATCATTAGTATATCTATAAGCCAGAGCGAACAGTGCACTGATACCAGCGTAATAGTTGGTATGGGTTTGCACAGTTTCAAAAAAGTGTGCCACAGCATCAGTTCGAGCGATAAATATATCGTGCCATTCGCGACGGGTATCGCTATCCAGAATATCGCCGAAGCGATAAAGTGTTTCACCTAAGGACATTGCAAAAAACGCGGTAACGCCTTTCCAGGTGTTACTCATATCGTTACGATACATACCATCCGCACAGAGCATATTTCTTTCGGTCCAGCGAATAGCCTTCTTCGCAAAGGTAAGATATTTTTCCTCGCCCGTTTCCTTATAAAGCAGGATAAGCGGTAACACCATATCGGCAAATCTGCCGTGTACCACTGCGCAGGCAGGGCATACAGCCGCGCCGTCAAGATAAGGGTTATCAGGCTTATCAATAGCGGTTTCAACAATTTTATCACACCAAGATTTTAAAAGTTCAAAAACTTCTTGTTTTATTTTCATCTTAAAATCTCCACCTTTAACTACATTTGAAATATGGATTTCACTGATTTATATTCCACATTTGAAATGTGAATTATAAGCTCCTCAAAGGAGGCTAAAAAGCCTATGGCGCAAACCACTGCACAAAGCGCTGTGGCGATGGGTGTGAGCATTATAAAGGGCACTGCGAACACTGCGCCACCAGTTACCTTATTAAGATAGGTGTGAAGTGAGGCAAAGCGCTTATATTTTATTGCGGCGACTATATACGCGGATATTCTTACCGCTAAAACCACCGCAACGCATATCCATACCCACATTGGTAACGCTTCTAAAAGGTGCGGGAAAATTCTAAGCAGCATAACTGCATAAAAAAGCAGATCGGCAATGCTATCAAGCTTGGCGCCGAGAGCGCTTGTAAGTCCCATTTTTCGCGCAATAAAGCCATCTGCTATATCGGTGGCTCCGCTAAATAAATAAACAATATAAAACCAAAAACTTTGAGGCTTTATAAAAAGCAGGCAGGCCGTTCCCGCGATACGCAGAGAGGTTATGAGATTAGGAAGATTTTTTAATTTTTGTTCATCGGGTTTACTCTCAACCATTTATTCTTTCGCTTCTTTCAAAAGACTACTATTTTTTCATTATTTTAGCATATTTATCAGTTTATGGCAAGTATCTATAGTTTTATATTTTCACTAAAAAGCATATATTCTACTAAATAACATACGGGGGGTATACTTATGGATAAATTCTCTACTTATACGGGCTGTTGTCCCCAAGCGAGGGCGCAGATAAAAGGCGGTGAAAGATACCCTGAAATTAAAGGCGAGGTGTTTTTTCGCTCAACTCCCCGCGGTGTTCTGGTGACCGCGCAGGTGGAAGGACTGCCAAGTGGCAGAGGTTGTAAAAATCCAATTTTTGGCTTTCATATTCACGAGGGCGGGCAGTGCCGCGGTAACGCACAGGACCAGTTTGCAGATGTGCTCACACATTATAACCCATTAGACTGTCACCACCCTTACCACGCGGGAGATATGCCACCACTTTTCACAGCAGACGGCTTTGCCTATCTATCCTTTCTAACTTCGCGGTTTACTGTGGAAGAAATTATAGGCAAAACGGTTATTATTCACGGCTCGCCCGATGACTTTACCACACAACCCTCAGGAAACGCGGGAATGAAAATCGCCTGCGGCAAAATAATAAGATAGCTCGTTAGTGGCTTTAAATCCTATACATTTTTTGCAATTTACAGTGAAAAAACGAAAAAATATCTTGCTTTTTTCTGTAGTTTGTGATATTATGGTAGACACTGTGAGTAAATGTTAGGAGGTGCCACTATGCCAAATATTAAGTCTGCTAAGAAGCGTGTTCTCGTAAGCCGTGCAAATGCTGAGCGCAATAAGGCTTTCCGTTCTGCTTTAAGAACTTCTATAAAGAAGGCTGATGCTGCTATCACAGCTAAGGCTCCCGAGGCTGCAGAAGCTGTAAAGGTTGCAGTTTCTAAGATTGACCAGGCAGCAGTTAAGGGCATTATTCATAAGAACAATGCTGCAAGAAAGAAGTCTGCTCTTATAACAAAGCTTAACGCTAATGCATAATTAAACTATTATTTTTTGCAAAGAATAATATTGCGCCGACAGGGAAATACCTGTCGGCGCAGTTTTTTATTGCTTTTATTATGCTTTTATTATAAAATAAGTAAGGGTTACAGTTTTTACAAGGCTGATAGCCTTCGTTTATAAGCTCTGACCTATCCTCGGTGATATATAAATTTTCCTCCT
>CAZIXG010000071.1:0-6048 GCA_964543305.1 uncultured Ruminococcus sp. | reverse complement strand
GTTGTGCGCAGTAACGGTGGTGCAACGCTCATCCCATAAAACGGTTTCAATGCCGCTCGCATCACCTATCCTTTCGGCTATTTTTGTGCAGGTATTAGCGCGCTCACCAAGACTACCGTCCATATTCTTAGGCAGTCCCACAACTATTCTTTGTGCATTAAATTCTTTTGCCAAGCCGCATAGCTTTTCAATGAGCCGCTCGGTATTATATTCGGTTATAACGGTTTTTGGGAAAGCAAACTGGCAGCTTTCATCGCTTACTGCAACCCCTGTGCGGGCAAGACCTAAATCGACAGACATTATTATCATTGCTTATTGCCCCCTATCGTATCAACAATACGACTGCGCTTTGGCATAAATTCAGGCGGAACATGCGTATGGTCATTTATAGATTTAACAGTGAAGTTAAGATTATCGTCCACATGAAGAAGCGTTACCGCGGTGTTTTCGCACCAAGGCACATCCTTAAGGCGGTTAATGTTATTATAAAGCAAACGGCACAATAGGCATCTTGTAACACCGCCGTGGGTGGCAACGGCTATCGTTTTGCCCTTGTTTTTTTCTGCCAATGCCCTTATTTCCTGCCATATACGCTCATAAGCATTGCGCATACTCTCACCATCTTGGGGGTGGAAATCCTGCGGGTGGTTATTCCATGTGTCCGCTAGTCCTTCGATAGCATTAAAGGCTTCGGCAAAGGGCCTGCCCTCAACAACTCCACCGTGAAGCTCTGTAAGGTCTACACGCGGGATAACCTTCAGCCCCTTACCCTCGGCTACGGCATTCGCGGTTTTCATAGCGCGCCTTAGGGGGCTTGAATACACCGCATCAAGATGAATGTTTTTAAAGCGCTTAGCTAAAAATTCAAGCTGAATTGCGCCCATTTCACTTATATCGCAATCGGTTGAGCCCTGAAAAAGTCTTTTTTTATTGCCCTCCGCCTCACAGTGACGGATAAGATAAATACAGGTCATATAAAACTCCTACTCTGATATTGCATATATTTTAGCATAATTCGCTTTTTTTTGCAACTATAACCCATAGTTACTTGACTGTAAATTTATTTTGTACTATAATATTTTCAATATTTTATACACATTTTTAAGAAGGGATAATAAATGATTAAAAAGTATTTAAACCGAGTTTTTATTGATGGACTTTCTGGTATGGCATACGGACTTTTTTCCACGCTTATTATCGGAACTATTATCTGCCAGATAGGCTCGCTTATCGGCGATAACACCATCGGCGCTTACATAACCGCTATGGGTAATATTGCAAAGACCATAACAGGCGCAGGCATTGGTGTTGGTGTGGCAGTGAAGCTTAAAGCATCTCCGCTTACCACTATTTCTGCCGCCGTTGCGGGTATGGTTGGCGCATTTCCTAATGTTTCGGTTGAAGCCTTTTCTGTGGGCGCTCCAGGCGAACCGCTCGGCGCATTTATTGCGGCTTATATAGCTATTGAGGTAGGCTACCTCGTTTCGGGTAAAACCAAGCTTGAAATCATACTCACTCCCCTTTGCTGCATACTTGCAGGTGCTGCGGCAGGCTTCCTTGTGGGGCCTTATATTTCCGCCGCTATGAAGTGGATAGGCTCACTTGTTAACATCAATGTTGAAAAGAGCCCAATTATAGGCGGTATGGTGGTATCGGTTGTGATGGGTATACTTCTCACTCTTCCCATATCCTCTGCGGCTATTGGTATTTCAATGGGAATCACAGGTCTTGCGGCGGGTGCTGCTACCATAGGCTGCTGCTGCAATATGGTCGGTTTTGCGGTTATCAGCTATCGCGAAAACAAGATGGGCGGTCTTATTGCTCAGGGTATTGGCACCTCAATGCTTCAGATGCCTAATATCGTAAAAAAGCCAATTATATGGTTACCCTCAATTATTTCGAGTGCAATTTTAGGCCCCGTTTCCTCAGCAGTTCTTAAAATGGTAAGCAACCCTGTAGGCTCGGGTATGGGCTCGGCAGGCCTTGTGGGCCAATTTATGAGTTATAGCTCTATGGTGGAAGCAGGCTTTAGCCCCGCGTTTACCATTTTGCTTATAGTAATTATGCACTTTATTTTACCCGCAGCATTGAGCCTTGGCATTGCAGAGGCTATGCGTAAATTAGGTCTTATCAAAAAGGGTGATTTAAAGCTTCAGGATATTTCCCATGCGTAAAAAAGATTTAACCTTAGCTGCGGTTAGTGAGCTTGAAAAGCTTTATCCCGATGCGATTTGTTCACTTGATTACAGTGATGCTTTTCAGCTACTTATTGCAACCCGCCTTTCCGCACAGTGCACAGATGCGCGTGTTAATATGGTAACACCCCCGCTGTTTGCAAAATACCCTGATGCTAAAAGTATGTCTAAGGCTTCTATCGAGGATATTGAAGGTCTTATAAAAACCTGCGGGCTTTATAAGACAAAAGCACGCGACCTTGTGGGAATAGCGCAAAAAATCTGTACCGATTTTGATGGTAAGGTGCCTGATACTATTGAGGCGCTAACAACACTTCCGGGTGTGGGCAGAAAGACGGCAAACCTTGTGTGCGGTGATGTTTACGGCAAGCCCGCAGTAGTGACAGATACACATTTTATAAGGCTTTGTAACCGATTAGGTCTTGTGGATACCAACGACCCGCTAAAGGTGGAAACGGCAATGCGAAAGCTTTTACCGCCCGAAAAATCAAACGATTTTTGCCATCGCAGTGTGCTCTTTGGCAGGGATATTTGCACGGCAAGAAAGGCTTTTTGCGATAGGTGCCCACTAGAAAAAGTTTGCCCTAAAAAGATAAAGAAAAAACGATAGTAAAAAACCTGCGAGATTCGCAGGTTTTTTGTTATGTTAGACTTTTTCGCAGCTTTCGGCGAACGCGGTTTATGTGCCGCTCAAAATCTCCGCTTTTAATAAACTCGGCAAGGACTAACTGATTAAAGTAAGGAACTGTGCAGGCATAAAAGCCTACGGTTTTGTTGAATTTTTCTATCATATTTTCGGGTAATATCATATATGCTACACGCACTGCAGGTGAAATTGTTTTTGAAAAGGTGTTTACATATATTACCCCCTGACCGCAAGAGAGTGAAAATACCGTTTCCTCTGCCTTCCTAAGAAGTGTAAACTCTGATTCAAAGTCATCCTCAACTATAATACGGTCTTTACCGCCTTTTACCCAGCGGATATACTCACGCTTTTTTAAAGCGCTTGCGGTGACACCGCTCGGATAACTTCTATACGGAGTTATATGAAGAACAGATGCCGATGTTTTTTGAAGTGCTTTACTTTCTATACCGTGTACGCCAAGGCTTAAAAGCTCAATACTTGCACCGTTTGCGCGGTATACCTGCTCTATCTTTTCATAAGAGGGATTTTCCACCGCATATAAGCGGTCTAGGCCTAACATCTGCACGATAATGCCGTATAGATATTCGGCGCCCGCACCTATTACTATCTGGCTTTCCTTCACATTGATGCCCCTGCTTCGCAAAAGATATTCACAAATCGCGCTTTTAAGCTCATCACATCCTGTGCCCGAGCATTTGGTGAAAATATCATCACCGTAAAGGCTTAAAATCTTGCGCATTGTTTTGGCATATACCGAAAACGGAAAAGTATCATCAAGCTCAATGTTATGTTCATGCGGTAGGCTCATCTTTGCGCTACGAAAAGGTGCCGCAAAGGTGTCATCAGGATTATAACAAACAAAATATCCGCTTCGCTCGCGGGAGTCAATATATCCCTCCTCGAAAAGCAGCGAATATGTATGCTCAACTGTTATAACACTCACACCCAACTCCTCTGCCATAAGCCTTTTGGATGGGATTTTAGCATTAAAGCTGTAAACGCCGTTTATTATATCAGCCTTTATCTGTTCATAAAGTTGAAGATATATCGGTGTGTTTGAATTTTTATCTGTTATGTACTTCATCTGGTATTATAAAAAACTCCTGTTTTGATTATTTTAATAATATCAAAATTATTATATACTGTGATAAAATAAATTTCAAGAGGTTTTTATAATGCAAAAAAGAGTAGCTGCAATTCACGATATTTCCTGCTTTGGCAAGTGCTCTCTAACAGTGGCACTGCCGATAATTTCAGCGGCAGGTATTGAATGCTCTGTGGTACCGACCGCGGTGCTATCCACCCACACAGGTGGTTTTTCAGGCTTCACCTTCCGCGACCTTACTGAGGATATTATGCCCGTAGCCGAGCACTGGAAAAAGGAAAATCTTAAATTTGATGCAGTTTATACAGGATATTTAGGCTCCATCGAACAGATAGATTTAGTTCTGCGTGCAGTTGATACCTTTGGCGATAGCAATACTATACTTATCGTTGACCCCGTTATGGCAGACCACGGCAAGCTTTACGGCGGATTTCCTGAGGACTTCCCCAAGCAGATGCGCCGCCTTTGCGAAAAAGCGGATATTATGACTCCAAACATAACCGAAGCTGCCTTTATGACCGATATACCCTATATGGCGCCGCCACACAGCAAGGAATATATCGAGCAGCTTATGGCGGCTCTCAAGGAGCTTACAAACGGTAAGATAGTGCTCACAGGGGTTTGCTTTGACAGTGAGAATATGGGTGCCGCCTGCTTCGATGGCGAAAAAACCGAATATGTTTTCTCACCGCTTGTTGATGCGGCATACCACGGAACAGGTGATATTTTCACCAGTGCGCTTACCTGCGGAATATTAATGGGTAAAAGCCTCAAAGACTCAGCACAAATAGCCGCAGAGTTCACAAGAGGCTGCATCAAGCTCACAAAGGAAAAATACCCCGAAATGAAATACGGTGTAAACTTTGAAGCACAAATACCAGAGCTTTTGCGCTTACTTGAAATTATATAACAGATATAAAAATCACCTGCCGCGGCAGGTGATTTTTTCTTATTTATAGGCTTGTGTTTAACCAAGCTCTGCCGCGAGCTGACGAGCTGGCAGGTCAAGCGAGGTTAGATATTCAAATGTTTTCTCGAAATCCTGAGAAAATTCTAAGCAATAATAGTTATTAGAATAGTCCGAGACGCTCCACTCGAGGTCAAACCTATAATCTGCGCCGTTGATAACCGTTTCTCTTGTGGCTTTTTGCATATCCTCAAGATAGTAGGATAAAAGTGTATCCACCTCGGCGCGGGTGAGGTAGGTGTGGGTATATTTGTTAAAGTGATTTTTGTCGCCGCTTATGCCTATATCAACGGTGACAGCTCCCGAATTGTCAAGCGCATCGGTGATATTGGTAATGCGCTCTTCTTTTTTATAAAGGTCGAGCAAAATATCGGCAGCCTTAGATTCTATTAGATAAAATCTGCGGTTGATTTGAGTACCGTTTTCCATATTATAGGTAAAATAGATAATTCTCGTTGCCTCAGCAGACTCATAGCCATCTCCTGTAACCGCACCGCTTACAAGCAGTTCCTCGTGAAGTCTTGTTACCTCTGAAGCATCATCAAATTGAATATTCTCGGAAAAGCAGTCAATGCTTGCTGATGTCACATTTTCGGGGTTTGGCACACGGTTAGTAAAGCCAAAGCAACCCGTTAAGGCTATCACCGCAACAATAGGCATCACTAACGCGGATACCGCGCCGTTTATAATTGATTGCTTAACCTTTTTAAAGCCACGGTTGGTAACTGCGCCGTATACCACACAGGTAAGTATTGAGCCGATAACGGTGAATATCCAGAAAATGATATTGAAGTCGCCCTCTCCAAAGAGCATACCGAGTAAATAGCCACCGCAGACACCTGCTAATATACTACAGAAAATATAGATAAATTTATAGGCATAAGCCTGACCGCCCTTTTCTGCCTTCCTTTTCTTATAAAGCAATATTGATGCTATAGTGAATACCCCAATATAAACTATAAAGCGGATAATAAACCATATATTTTGTTTTGAAACGCTGAAAAGGAGGGTATCATCTATATAGGCTAGTGCCATACCGCAAGAATAAAGCGGTGATAGGTTTTTCATAAGATCAGAAGTAAGATTACTGCGATAGCCGATTAACAATTCTTCCAAAATAAAATTTATTATAAAG
>CAZIXG010000070.1:322-6106 GCA_964543305.1 uncultured Ruminococcus sp. | reverse complement strand
GAAGCATTAGAAAAAGGTGAAATTACACCTAAAAAGCAGGATGAAAGCAAGGCTACCTATGCGCCTATTATAAAGAAAGAAATGGCGCATCTTGATTTCACCAAATCTGCACAGGAAGTTTGCAATGCTGTGCGCGGCTTTTATTCCTGGCCCTGTGCTTTCTGCTTTATAAACGGTAAGCGAATAAAGGTTATTAAAGCGGCAGTCGCAAAAAAATGCAATAGCGATGCGAGTCTTGTTATTGAAAATGAAAATAAATTAGTTATATCCTGCGGCAATAACACTAGTGTTGAACTGATAACCGTTCAGCCTGAGGGTAGTAAGGCAATGAGCGCTTCCCAGATGCTAAACGGTCACACAATATCAGTTGGAACGGTAGTTGAATGATATGGCAAATGCACGAAAAATTGCCCTGAAGGCTTTGATGGAAGTTCGGCAAAATAATGCCTATTCTAATATTACATTGAACAATGCTTTTAAGGATATCGATATATTGCCCGCCGATAAAGCGCTTGCGACTGCAATTTTTTACGGCGTTCTTGATAGAACAATAACGCTCGATTATATTTTATCACGCTTTATTAAAACACCGCTTAAAAAGGTGTCTCCCATAACATTAGAGGTTTTAAGAACCGCGCTTTATCAGATAATGTTTATGGATAAAATTCCGCACAGTGCCGCCGTTAATGAGGCGGTAAGGCTCATCAAGTCTTCAAAGGAACGATATAACGCTTCTTTTATTAACGGTGTTTTAAGAAATATATTACGAAGTGAAATTGACCTTCCGAATGATGACAATGTCGAAAGTCTCAGTGTCAGATATTCTTGCCCTAGGTGGATAGTAGAAAGTTTTCTTTGTGATTATGGTTTAGATAATGTAAAACAGCTTTTAGAGCACTCACTTCAAAATCCACCCGTTAGTTTAAGGGTAAACACACTTAAAACCGATGAGCAGGCGTTAATAAATGCTTTGCAGCAAGATGGCTTTTGCGCACAAAAAGGAGCGCTTGATAATTCACTTAGTGTAAGCGGCGGAATTAATGTTTCTAAAAATTCTCATTATCTTGATGGAATGTTTCACATTCAGGATATCTCCTCGCAAACGGCAGTGAAGATTTTCTCTCCTAAAAAGGGCGAAAGAATACTTGATGTGTGCGCAGCTCCGGGCGGTAAAACCTTCACTGTTGCAGAATATCTTGAAAACTGCGGCGAAGTGGTTTCCTGTGATTTATATGAGCAGCGTGTTAATCTTATTAAAAAGGGCGCAGACAGGCTAGGTATTAATATTATTTCTCCTGTGGTTGCGGATGCCACAACCCATAATGATGATTTCGGCGAGTTTGATGCTATACTTTGCGATGTTCCGTGTTCGGGGCTTGGCGTTATTCGCCGCAAGCCTGAAATTAAGTATAAAAGCATAGATGAATACCAAGATATATGTGATATTCAAGCCAAAATACTTGAAAATGCAGCCAACTATTTGAAAGATAACGGCAGAATACTTTATTCAACCTGCACTTTAAGAAAGTGCGAGAATGAGGCTGTGGTTTATGCATTTCTTGACAAACATAGTGGCTATGAGTTAAAATACGAGCATACATTTATGCCGCATATTGATGGCACAGACGGTTTTTACTGTGCTCTCTTGCAAAAAGCGGGTGATTAAAATACCTGAAAAAATTGACATCAAATCTATGAATCTTTCTCAGCTTTCCGAGCTTCTTTGTGAACTTGGTGAGCCAAAATTCCGTGCGAGTCAGCTTTTTAAATGGCTGCAAGCGGGTGTTGATAGCTTTGATGAGATGACTAATATACCGCTGAGCCTTCGACAAAAGCTTGATGAAATAAGCTATTTGGCGTGTGTAAAGCCTATTCGCCGATATGTTTCAAAAATAGACGGAACGGTTAAATACCTATACAAGCTTTATGATGGTGAGCTTATCGAATCGGTCTTAATGAAGTATGAACATGGCTACACAGTTTGTATTTCAACTCAGGTGGGCTGTAGAATGGGCTGCAAGTTCTGTGCTTCAGGCTTATATGGTCTAACCCGAAACCTTACCGCATCAGAAATGCTTGCTCAAATTACATTTGCTCAGAAAGATAATAATATTCGTATTTCAAATATAGTTATGATGGGAATGGGCGAGCCACTTGATAACTTTGAAAATTCTGCCAAGTTTTTGAGGCTTGTAAGTGATGAAAAGGGTCTTAATATCGGACTTCGCCATATATCACTTTCAACCTCAGGCGTGGTTTCAGGTATTGAAAAACTAGCAGAGCTTAATATGCCGATAACGCTTTCAATATCACTTCACGCTCCTAACGATAAAATTCGCGGTCAAACAATGCCGATAAACCGCAAGTGGAATATTGATGCACTCCTTAATACCTGCCGCGAATATCAAAAGGTAACAACAAGGCGCATTTCTTTTGAGTATGCTCTTATAGAAGGTGTTAATGATAGTGATGCCTGCGCAGTAGAGCTTGCTTCGCGGCTTAAGGGGATTATGTGCCATGTTAATTTAATCCCTGCAAACCCTGTCCAAGAAAACAGCTTTAAAAAGCCTGACCGTAAAGCTATTATACGCTTCCAAAAGAAGCTTGAAGGCTTAGGTGTTACGGCTACAATAAGAAGAACGCTCGGCGCAGATATTAGTGCTTCGTGCGGTCAATTGAAGAAAAAGACAAAGGAGGAGATAGACAGTGCGAATATTTGCCAAGACTGATAGGGGCAAAGTCAGGTCAATTAATCAAGATGCATATGCCGCATCCGTTTTGCCTGATGGTGCCGCCTTAGCGGTTGTTTGCGATGGCATGGGAGGCTCTATTGCGGGCGATGTTGCCAGCAAAACCGCAATTGAAATAATATCACAGTATATTATCAATGCGTATAATGCCAATACTGATGCAGAAGGTCTTCTCTCACTTATGAAAAATGCCGTTGTTTCGGCAAATATAGATGTCTATGACCTCACTATTAAGGATAGTCAACTCAGTGGAATGGGCACTACTGCGGTGGTAGCTATTGTTAAAAAGGACTTTGCGGTTATCTGCAATGTAGGAGATAGTCGAGCTTATCTTATAAGTGATACCATTACTCAAATAACCCGTGACCATTCGGTTGTGCAGTCACTTGTGGAAAGCGGAAAGCTCACTCCGGAGGAAGCTCTAATCCATCCTAAAAAGAATGTTATAACCCGCGCTTTAGGTGTTGAGGAAAATGTTATACCTGATGGGTATAGTATCCAAATCTCGGAAAGTGATATGCTTTTACTATGTACCGATGGTTTAAGTAATTATGTTAAACCTCAAATTGTATTTGACATTGTTAAAGGCAATGATTTAAATAAAATTACCGAATTGTTAATCGATAAGGCAAATTCAAACGGCGGCGGTGATAATATAACCGCAGTTGTTGTGTCTCACTGATAGAAAGGATAGTGCTCTATGGATAGATTTGTTGGTAAGCGTTTAGATGGACGATATGAAATTCAGGAAATTATCGGCGTTGGTGGTATGGCAGTTGTATATAAAGCCCACGATAATGTTGAAAATCGTACCGTTGCTATTAAAATTCTTAAAGAGGAATTTGTTTCCAATGAAGAATTTTTGCGTAGATTTAAAAATGAATCAAAGGCAATTGCTGTGCTCTCACACCCCAATATTGTTAAGGTTTACGATGTAAGCTTTGGCGACCTTATTCAGTATATCGTAATGGAATACATAGACGGTATCACCCTTAAGGAGTATATCGAGCGTCAGGGAAGTCTTAGATGGAAGGATGCTGTGTATTTTACGCTCCAGATATTAAAGGGCTTGCAGCATGCGCACGATAAGGGTATTGTTCACCGAGATGTGAAGCCGCAAAATATTATGGTTTTACCCGATGGCACAATTAAGGTAGCCGATTTTGGTATTGCTCGCTTTGCGCGTAATGAACAGCGCACAATAACCGATAAGGCAATAGGCTCTGTTCATTATATCAGCCCCGAACAGGCAAGGGGAGAGAAGACCGACGAAAAGGCGGATATTTATTCTGTTGGCGTAATGCTTTATGAAATGCTGACAGGTCAACTGCCTTTTGAGGCTGAAAGTGCAGTTTCTGTTGCCATTATGCAGCTTCAGCGCGATCCCAAGCTTCCTACTGAGATTAACCCCTCAATTCCTTTGGGCCTTGAGCAGATTACTATGCACGCAATGCAAAAGACTCTTGAACGCCGTTATCAGTCAGCTTCGGAAATGCTTTGTGACCTCGAGCAGTTCAAGAAGGACCCCGAGGCAACATTCGATACTGCTTATTTTGTGGATGATTCTCCAACAAAATTTGTTGATACACTTATATCTTCAACACCAGCTTCTGCAGTAGAGGAGATAGAAGAGCCTGAGGATGAGGAAGTTAAAGAAAAGAATAATATGATTCCGATACTTGCAGGTATCGCATCTGCACTTATTCTTGCCATAGTTATTCTTGCGATTATTTTCCTTCCTCGCTTGTTTAAGAGCACAGGTCAGGAGATAGAGTGCCCCAACTTTGTTGGTAAAACAAAGGATGAAATTGAAAAGAGCGACGAATATGATTCGTTTGAGATTTCTTGGGACTTTACAATGAACGAAGAATATGAGGTTGGCGTTGTTTGTGAACAGTCACAAACTGCAGGCGAAAAGCTTAAGAGTGGCGCTGAAATCACTCTTTATGTAAGCATGGGCAAATCTACTGTAAAGGTTCCTGATGTATATCTTAAGACAGAGTCCTATGCCGTATCCGAGCTTAAGTCTAAAGGCTTTACCGCTCAGATTAAAGAGGTTGCGGATGATGAAGTTGAGGCAGGTCTTGTTATTAAGACAGAGCCCGCCCGTACCACTGTTGTTGCAGAGGGTACTGAAATTGTGGTTTATGTAAGTACCGGTAAAGCAACCAAGATGGTGGATGTTCCTAATGTTGTTGGACTCACCGAGGCAAAGGCTAAAGCAGATATTGAAAAGTTAGGTCTTATTGTTGAAACTGAAAGTCGTGATCTCACTTCCGATGATAAGTTCTATGATAAGGGCTATGTAATTTCTCAGGAGCCCGATGCTAACTCAACAGCTCAGGTTGAGGAGGGTACCACAATTAAGATTTATATTAGCACAGGCGTTGTTAATTATAAATTTAGTCCAAAGGTTGAAATCAGAAAAGATTTTACCGATTATGAATCAACAGGTTATGTATCCATTTGGTCTGAAGGTAAAATGATTAAGGAAAGCGGTAAGCTCGCATTCACTGAAATCAGTAGCTATACCTTCGAAGAGATAAAAGGCACCTCTAAGGAAGTAACCTATACCGTTAAGGTTCGTTTCGGCACCGATACTGAATATTATTCTTATGCTAAAATTAAGGTTGATGCATCAAAGGATAAAACAACAGAAACCGATAAAATTAATGATTACTATAAATATACCTCCAAAACAACCTCTAAACCATCGGAGTCTTCAGTTCCGACAGAGAGCTCTGGAGATGGAGAAGACACTGAGGCAACTGAACAATAAATGAGTATGAAAGGTATACTGATTAAAGCAATTTCCGGCTTTTACTATGTAAAAAGCGGCGATAAGGTATACGAATGTAAGGCAAGGGGAAATTTCCGCAAGGCGGGGATTTCCCCTGTTGTGGGTGATAAAGTAGAGCTTTCGCTAACAGATGATAACCATGGTGTTGTTGAGAAAATTGCTGATAGAAAGAGCCTGCTCACACGACCTTTAGTTGCTAATATAGATAAGCTTTTTATCGTATCAGCATATTCA
>CAZIXG010000070.1:0-312 GCA_964543305.1 uncultured Ruminococcus sp. | reverse complement strand
TAATCGATAGGTTAACTGCTATTGCTGTTCATAACAATATTGAGCCGATAATAGTTTTTAATAAGTCGGATATGGGTAGTTTTGATGATTTCTATCATATATATGATAATGCAGGCTTTAGAACCTATGTTGTTTCTGCCACTAATAATGATGGTATTTCTCAGCTTAAAAGAGAAACAGAAAATTGCGTTTGCGCTTTTTCGGGAAATTCAGGTGTTGGGAAATCCAGCATATTAAATGCTCTTTTTCCCGCGCTTACCTTAAAAACAGGCGAAGTAAGCGAAAAACTCGGTAGGGGACGACACACAACTC
>CAZIXG010000069.1:2300-6125 GCA_964543305.1 uncultured Ruminococcus sp. | reverse complement strand
ATGACGGTTGAGGAGGGGATGAACTTCTTTGAAAGCCACCCCAAAATTCACCGCAAGCTAAAAACCTTGTTTGATGTGGGCCTCGGTTATATTAAAATCGGCCAGAGTGCAACCACCCTTTCGGGCGGCGAGGCGCAGCGAGTGAAGCTTGCAACCGAGCTTTCAAAAAAGAGCACAGGCAAAACCATTTATATTCTTGATGAGCCCACCACAGGACTTCACACCGCCGATGTTCACCGCCTTATTGATGTGCTTCAGCGGCTTGTGGATGCAGGCAACACAGTGCTTGTTATCGAGCATAATCTTGATGTTATTAAGGTTGCCGACCATATTATCGATTTGGGCCCCGAGGGTGGCAACGGCGGCGGCACCGTTGTTTGCGCGGGCACACCCGAAAAAATATGCGAGTGTAAGCAGTCCCACACAGGTAGATTTTTAAAGAATGTGCTTTAAATTTACACATTATTCACCAAATAAGCGCTTTTAACATTTAGAATGTAAGAAAGAGGGGGCGAGGAAATGTTTGGCTATGTGCGCGCTTGTAAGAGCGAGCTTAAGGTAAAGGAATACGAGCTTTACAAAGCGGTTTACTGCTCTCTTTGTCGCGAGCTTGGTAAAAGCTATGGCATTTTATCCCGCCTTACACTCAGCTATGACTTTACCTTTTTAGCACTGCTTAATATGTCGTTAAAGGATGGGTGTGATGCCTTTCACCAAAAACGATGCGCATTTAATCCCCTTAAAAAGTGCAATTACTGTAAGGATACTGAAGGGCTCCAACTGCCCTCTGCGGCGGCAATGATAATGCTCTATTATAAAATTCTTGATAATATTCAGGATGAGCGGGGATTTAAAAAAATAGGCTTTTATCTTTTAAAACCAATTTTTTCTGGTGCTCATAAAAAGGCGGCTAAGCGCTATCCACAGATAGAAAGTATCGTAGCCGAATATATAAAACGACAGTGTGATTTAGAAAAAAATGACTGCAAAAGCCTTGATGAAGCGGCGGACCCCACAGCGTGGGCGATGTCAGAAATTCTTTCCCTTTGCAGTGAGGATGAAACTCAAAAGCGCATACTTAGCCGATTGGGCTATTGTGTTGGCAGATATATTTATTTGCTTGATGCCGCCTGCGACCTACCACAAGATATAAAGGATGGCTCATATAATGTGCTAAAGGGCGAAATAAATGGCAACCCGCAGTCATATGCAAAAGAGCGATTAACCCCTCAGCTTTATGTGTGCGCTAACGAGGCAGCAAAGGCATTTGAATTGCTTGATGTTAAAAAGTATAAATCTATACTTGGCAATATAATCTATTTAGGACTTGAAGATACCTTCAAAAAGGAGTTAAATAAATGAAAAACCCGTATGAAGTGTTAGGCGTTTCTAAAAATGCAACCGAAGAGGAAATAAAAAAAGCCTATCGTGAGCTTGCGCGAAAGTATCACCCCGATAATTATAGTGATAATCCGCTTTCGGACCTTGCAAGCGAAAAAATGAAAGAGATTAACGAGGCGTATGATGCCATTATGAATTCTCGCCGCTCGGGCTCTAAATCCTATGGCGGCAATAGCGGCTATAACACATCGGCGCAGTCAAGCTTTCCCGAGGTGCGCACACTTATAAACCAAAATCGACTTGAGCAGGCTCAGGAGGTGCTTGATGGTGTGCCCCCACAGCGCCGAGATGCCGAATGGTACTTCCTTAACGGCACCGTTCTTTATCGACGCGGCTGGTTTGACCAAGCATATACAAGCTTTGCAACCGCAGTGCGGATGAACCCTGCAAACCCAGAATACCGTAACGCTATGAACAACGCCCAGCGCCAAACAGGTGCGCAGTATAACCCTTATCGCTCTCATGGCACAGGTACTAGCGCTTGTGATGTTTGTCAGGGCCTTATCTGTGCAGATTGCTGCTGCGAATGTATGGGCGGCGATTTGATACCCTGCTGCTGATATGAAAAACACCTCTAAGATAACGCTTTGTGCTATTACCGCCGCACTTTGCGCAGTGATGATGCTAACAAGCTATTTTCCATACCTCACATATGCAATTCCCGCGATAGCAGGCCTTTTAACAATGGTGCCACTCATAGAAGCTGGTAGCGCTTGGGGCTTTGCCACATATGCGGTAAGCGGCGTGTTGGCACTGATTTTCGGTGAAACACATTCAACCATACTTTATATCTGCCTTTTTGGATATTATCCGGTTCTAAAGGCGATTATAGAGCGCATCCGCAAATCACTACCCGAGTGGATAATCAAGTTGGTTGTGTTTAATTTGTCGGCTCTGGTTGCTTATTTTGCTATGTCAAAGCTATTCCTTATATCCTTTTCCGATTTTGGAGAGCTTGGAATATATGGCGCTGTAATAACGCTTGCTATTTGCAATATAGCATTTGTGTTTTATGATATTGCAATTTCGCGAGTTGCCGCATTATATATGTGCCGCCTGCACAGTAAAATAAATAAAATACTTAAATAGAAGCCCTGCCTCCCTCTGACGAGGGAGGTGTCTTTTTGTTCACAAAAAGACGGAGGGAGAGATTTTTAAATTTGTAATTTACCTTTTATAATATTTATTGTAAAATTAAGGAAATGGCGGTGCTTTAATGTTATTAGCAGTTGAATTTATTGAATGGTTCTTTTTGTTTTTTAAACCTTTTTGGCCTTTATGTATTATATTGGGCGCAATTGCGGTTTTTGCGATTGTCTATGATATTAAAAAATATAAGAGCAGCAGCTACTACAGTGTAACAAAAAATAATTATTTTTCAGTTTGGTTTGATAAAGGCAGATTAGGTGAATATCAAATCTATAAGCTTCTGCGAAAGCTTGAACATAATAATGCTAGGTTTTTATTTAATGTATATATTCCAAAAGAAAACGGTGAAACTACCGAAATAGATGTTTTACTTATTACAGAAAAAGGCATTTTTGTTTTTGAAAGTAAGAATTACAGCGGTTGGATATTCGGCAGTGAAAATCAGAAATACTGGACACAAACTCTGCCGCAGGGTAGGGGCAAAAGTCACAATGAAAGATTTTTTAATCCCGTTATTCAGAATGCAGGGCATATTAAACATTTGAAAAATATTGTAGGCGAGGATATTGCTATGCATTCGATAATAGCTTTTTCAGAAAGATGCACGCTGAAAAAGATTGATATAAAAAGTGAAGTAAAAGTTGTTAACCGTGATAATGTGCCTCAAGCTGTGGCTGATATTATGACAACGGCACAATCAGAATTATTAAGCAACGAAAAGATTCAGGAAATTTATGATAAGTTATATGTTTTTACTCAGGTTGACACTGCTATCAAAGAACAGCATATTGAAAATATTAATTCTAAAATTTCTGTTGCATTTAAAAATCAACCCATAGTAGAGTTAGCAGAGGAAAATTCAAAATGTCCGCGTTGCGGTGGTGACTTGGTTTTGCGAGTATCTAAAAAGGGTGAAAACGCAGGTAAGAGCTTTTATGGGTGCTCGAATTTCCCCAAATGCAGGTATATGGAAAATATCGAAAAAGTTGAATAACCAATGTTATTTCGTAGGGACGCCTGTCCCTACATGGTTTGATTGATTTATCTTATCTACGCCTATGAATAAATTACCGATTTTTATTTATTTACTTTTAGGTTATTTTATAGTAAAATAATACAATAATGCGAGCTTGGGGTGAGGGAATGAGAAATATAGTGATAATCGGCGGCGGTGCCGCAGGACTTAAAGCGGCGTCGACAGCGGCGTTTTATCTAAAGGACAAGCCGCACAATATTACCGTTATCGAAAAGAATTCCCGCCCTGCCCGCAAGGTT
>CAZIXG010000069.1:0-2290 GCA_964543305.1 uncultured Ruminococcus sp. | reverse complement strand
TATCGCTAATGTTCCTAAAAACGGCAAATTTCTTTATTCAGCCTTTAATAGCTATAATGCTCAAGATACGATGTCCTATTTTGAAAGTATGGGTGTGCCGCTTAAGACAGAGCGTGGCAACCGAGTTTTTCCCGTATCCGATAAAGCGGTCGATATAGTTGATGCGCTTGTTAAACCTGTTCAAAAGACCTGTAATATTATCGAGGGCACAGTAGAAAGCATAATCGCGCCAAATGGTTCAGTCACTGCGGTTAAGCTTACCGACGGCAGGATAATCGAAGCCGATAGCGTGATACTTGCCACAGGCGGCATGTCCTATCCTCTGACAGGCTCCACAGGGGATGGCTATAAAATGGCGGCAGCCTTGGGGCACACTGTAACCGAGCTTAAGCCCTCGCTTGTAGGGCTTGAATGCCACGAGGGCTTTTGCACCCGCCTTGCAGGTCTATCGCTTAAAAATGTAACACTTAGCATATTCGAAAGTGGTAAGAAAAAACCGCTTTATAAGGAAATGGGCGAAATGCTTTTTACCCATACGGGCATATCAGGTCCGCTGACGCTTAGCGCCTCAGCATATCTTAGGTATATGGGTAAAAAAGAATACTATGCTGAGATTGATTTAAAACCCGCTCTTGATGAAATCCAGCTTGATAAGCGAATTTTGCGAGATTTTGAGGAAGAGCTTAATAAAGATTTTGCAAATTCACTTGATAAATTGCTTCCTAAAAGCATTATTTCGGTTATAATATCAATGTCGGGCATAGCACCGCAAACCAAGGTTAATCAGATAAGCCGCGAGCAAAGGCAGTCACTAATAAACGCTATAAAGCATTTCACTCTGCACATAACCGATTTTCGCCCCATTGAGGAAGCAATAATCACAAGCGGTGGTATATCGGTTAAGGAAATCGACCCTGCCACTATGCGCTCAAAGCTGGTCTCCGGCCTTTTCTTTGCGGGCGAGATAATCGATGTTGATGCCTTCACAGGCGGCTTTAATCTACAAATAGCATTTTCAACCGGCTTTTTAGCAGGTAAAAGTGCAGCAGAAGGAGAATAAAAATGATTTCAATCGCATTAGACGGTCCTGCGGGTGCAGGCAAAAGCACACTTGCAAAGGCGGCGGCTAAAGAGCTTGGCTTTATATATGTTGATACAGGCGCTCTTTACAGAGCGATAGGTCTTAAATTCAGCCGCGCAGGCTTTGATACCGACCTCGACTGTGATATTGATACAGTTTTAAAAGACACCGAGATTAACATAAAATTTGTGGATGGCACCCAGCATGTTTTACTTGACGGCGAGGATGTTTCGGATGAAATCCGTACCCCAAAGGCTTCTATGATGGCTTCTGCCGTATCGGCAAAGCCGCCTGTGCGCGCATTCCTGCTTGAAATGCAGCGCAAGCTCGCGCGTGAAAACAATGTGCTTATGGATGGCAGAGATATCGGCACAGTGGTGTTGCCCGATGCCACTGTTAAGGTGTTTGTTACCGCCTCTGCCGAGGAGCGTGCCGACCGCCGCTATAAGGAGCTCAAGGAAAAGGGAATGGATGTAAATTATCAGGATATCTATGATGATATAGTGCAGCGTGATTATAACGATTCCCACCGCGAGATAGCGCCACTCAAACCCGCTGAGGATTCGGTTATGTTTGATACTACAGGCTGTAATCTCGAGCAGTCCTTAGAACGCCTTATGAAGTTGTTAAATGAGAGGTTAAACTGATTTGAAAATAACACTTGCTAAAACTGCGGGCTTTTGCTTCGGCGTAAACCGCGCGGTGCAGATGGTATATGACCTTCTTGAAAAGAATGAGCGAGTTTGCACGCTGGGCCCCATTATTCACAATGCGCAAATGGTGGCGGAGCTTGAAAGCCGCGGCGTGCGAATTGTGGAAAGCCCTGATGAGGTAGAAAAAGGTGAAACCCTCGTTATCCGCTCTCACGGTGTGGGTAGTGAGGTTTATAAATCTGCCCAAAGCCAAGGGGTAGCAGTATGCGATGCCACCTGCCCATTCGTTGAAAAGATACATAAAATTGTGGCTGAGCGCTCAGCCGTTGGCGATACAATTCTTATCTCAGGCGATGAGGCTCATCATGAGGTTATAGGCATTATCGGGCACTGCAGTGGTCAGTATTATGTCTTCTCAACTCCTGAGGAGCTCGAAAAATTGCTCAAAAATCACTCCGAACTCAAGGAAAATCCCGTTTCTGTGGTCTCACAGACCACTTTTAACGCAAAAAAATGGATTTTAAGCCAAGAAATTTTAAAAAAAGTATGTACAAAT
>CAZIXG010000068.1:0-6156 GCA_964543305.1 uncultured Ruminococcus sp. | reverse complement strand
AAGGGTGGTCTCTGTCTGACCAAAGCCCTCCATTATCTGAAGTCCAGTAGCCTTTTCAAACTGCTTGAACACTTCGGGGTTAAGCGCCTCGCCTGCGGTGGTCATATGGTGGATAGAGGAAAGGTCATATTTAGAAAGGTCTTCTTTAATAAGCATACGAAGCATTGTGGGGGGAGCGCAGAAGGTTGTGATGCCGTATTTTGCGAACATCGGTAAAATATCGCTTGCATCAAAGCGGTCAAAGTCGTAAACGAAAACCGCGCCCTCACAGAGCCATTGACCATAAAGCTTGCCCCAAAGCGATTTACCCCAGCCTGTATCAGAGATTGTAAGGTGCAGGCCGTCACGCTCGCAGCAATGCCAATATTTCGCAGTAACGAAGTGACCAAGCGCATAGGTGTGCTTGTGGGATGCCATCTTGGGGTTGCCTGTGGTGCCTGAGGTAAAGAACATAAGCGCGGTATCATCACCCGCTGATGCATCCTCACTGCGTTCAAAGTGGGTTGAAAACAGCTTATATTCACTATCAAAGTCGTGCCAGCCCTCGCGACTACCACCCACCATAATGAGGTGCTTCACACCTTCGCAGTTTTTAGCGGCGCGCTCGGCGATTTCGGCGGTATCACCATCGGCAGTGCAAACAAGTGCGCTCACACCTGCCGCCTTATAACGGTATTCGAAGTCGTGGTCCTTAAGCTGATTTGTTGCAGGGATAGCCACAGCGCCCAGCTTGTGAAGCGCTACCATACAGAACCAGAATTGATAATGGCGCTTAAGAACAAGCATAACCTTATCACCGCGCTTGATACCAAGGGAGGTGAAGTAGTTTGCAACCTGATTTGTAGCACGCTTCATATCCTTAAAGGTGAAACGGCGTTCGTTCTTATCTCTATCAATATGCAGCATAGCAAGCTTTTCAGGATATTTATCGGCAATACCGTCAACGATATCAAAACCGAAGTTAAAGCTATCGGTGTTCTTGAATTTTATATCCTGAAGTGAGCCGTTCTCATCCTCAAATGTTTCAACAAATTTTTCGCAAACAAGCTGCTCAGTAACCTTTGTTGATGCAATACTCTTGCGAACAACCTCTTCCTTTGTGTCCTCACCTGGGAGCACCACCGCGCAGAAAACGCAGTCCTTACCGTCAACGGCTATCATACCGTGGGGAGTAGAGCTGTTATAATAGATGCTGTCACCCTCGTGCAGAACCTCGGTATGCTCGCCGATTTGCACCTTAAGTGAGCCACTTAAGATAAAGTCAAATTCTTGACCTGAGTGTGTTGCTAAGTGGATAGGCTTATTCTGCTGAGAAGCGGAATATTCATATCTAACATAATAGGGCTCGGCAATTTTATCCTTGAACTTCGGTGCAAGGTTAGTTATATCTATACCGTCCTCTTTAGCGGTTTTCTGTCCCTTGCCCTTTCGGGTTACGGTGTAGCTTGAAAGACGCGCAGAATGACCTTCTAAAAGCTGTGTCATTTCCACATCAAAGGCTAACGCGCATTTATGTATAAATGTGAATGGGAAATCAATATTTGCACTTTCATATTCTACATATTGTTGTTCGCTTACTTCGGTTTTTTCTGCCATCTCGGCAATAGACCAACCCATAATTTCGCGCATTTCCTTTATTCGTGTCGCGATTTCCTTTAATTGTTCTTTAGCTGTGTTGGTTTGCATAAATCATTCTCCTTTTCTGCGGTGTGAATAAACACACTTAATAAAATAAAAAACACCCGTCTCATTCTTTGAGACGGGTGTCATAATAAACACTCGCGGTACCACTCAAATTGTGCAAATTTGCACCACTCAGGCTCCAACAAGCCTTATGCCTTTACGCAGCAATCACGGGAAGTATCTACTAAGCTTTTGCTTTTCGGGCTTCCGGCTCGGAAGTGATGGGCTATTCTAGAAAATAAGCTACCGATTCGCACCAGCCATCGGTTCTCTGAAAGCTTAAATTTCTAAGCCGTCTTCGTCACAGCCTTTGAAATTTTTGATTATTCTATCATATGCACAAGAGCTTGTCAAGTATTTTTTAAAAAAGTCTTTATTTTTGGCTCTGTTGTATGTATAATATACTAAAGATTAATATTCAAGGGGCAGTTTTATGCGTATAGTAGTAAAATTAGGCACAAGCACCTTGGCTCATTCCACAGGTCATCTTAATATTCGCCGAGTGGAGGAAATGTGCAAGGTTATGAGCGATATAAAAAACGCAGGTAACGAGGTAATTCTTGTGTCCTCGGGTGCGATAGGTATGGGTGTGGGCAAGCTCGGTCTTAAGGAAAGGCCTTCTGATATTCCCACCAAGCAGGCGGCAGCGGCAGTGGGGCAGTGCGAGCTGATGTATACATACGATAAGCTTTTCGCAGAATATAATCACACAGTAGCCCAATTGCTTCTCACAGGCGCGGATGTTGAGGATGAAACCCGCCACACTAATTTCACAAACACACTAAACCGCCTTTTATCCCTCAAGGCAATACCCGTTATAAATGAAAACGATACCGTTTCTACCGATGAAATAGTAATCGGCGATAACGATACACTTGCCGCCATCGTTGCAAAAAGTGTTAGTGCCGATGTTTTGGTGCTCTTTTCTGATATTGACGGGCTTTATACCGCTGACCCTCATAAGGATGATAGTGCCAAGCTTATACCACTTGTCAATGAAATTGATGATGAAATAATGTCACTTGCAGGTGGCAACGGCTCGGCACTGGGCACTGGCGGAATGGTAACCAAATTAAGTGCCGCTAAAATGTGCCTTGAATGCGGTTGTGATATGATAATAACCAACGGCGAAAACCCAACAAGCCTTTATGATATAGTTGAGGGTAGAAGTGTGGGAACCAAGTTTACGGAGAAAAAGTAATGTTAGATATGTTAAAAGCCGCCAAGGCGGCAAAATCTCAGGTCTGCGCGCTTTCAGCCGAAAAGAGGAATGAGGCGCTTTATAAAATGGCGGCGGCGCTTATAGATAACTCCGATGCCATACTCAGCGCTAACAAAGCAGACCTTGAAAAGGCAAGAGGTACAGTGAGTGAGGTTATGCTCGACCGCCTGATGCTCAACGAAACCAGAATAGAGGCGATGGCTAAGGGAATACTCGAGGTAGCCGAGCTGCCAGACCCCACAGGTCATATTTTAGAGGATATCACCCGCACTGACGGTCTTAAAATCACCAAGATTTCTGTGCCTATCGGTGTTATTGCTATTATATACGAAAGCCGTCCTAATGTTACAAGCGATGCGGCAGCACTAGCTCTTAAAAGCGGTAATGTGTGTGTGCTGAGGGGCGGCAAGGAAGCCTTTAATTCAGCATTTGCCATTGTTAAGGCACTCAAGGCAGGTTTGAAACAAGCGGGGGTTACTCAAGATGCTATAAACCTTGTAACCGATACCACACGCGAGAGTGCCAACACGCTAATGCGTGCAAACGGATATGTTGATATGCTTATTCCGCGTGGCGGCGCAGGTCTTATAAATGCCTGTGTTAATAACGCAACCGTTCCCTGTATACAAACAGGAACAGGTATTTGCCATATATATGTTGAAAAAACCGCCGATATTGATATGGCTATTAAGATAATTGAAAATGCAAAATGCAGCAGACCAAGCGTGTGCAACGCGGCGGAGGTACTGCTCGTTGATAGCGATATTAAGGAAATTCTTTTACCGCGAATTTATGAAGCACTTGTTATTAAACGAAAAAGTCAGGGATTAATCCCCGTTGAGCTGCGTCTTGATAGTGAGGTGAAGTCTGTAATCGAGGGAACATCTGCTGTGGATACTGACTTTGATACCGAATTTTTGGATTATATTCTCGCGGTAAAATGCGTGGAAAACACTGACGAGGCGATTTCTCATATCGCGGAGCATTCCACAGGTCATAGCGAGGCTATTGTTACTGGGAGTGATGAAGCAAAGCTCCAATTTATATCGGGTGTTGACTCTGCGGCGGTTTATGTTAATTCATCAACCCGCTTTACCGATGGCGGCGAGTTTGGTCTCGGGTGCGAAATGGGAATTTCTACCCAAAAGCTTCATGCGCGCGGCCCTATGGGGCTTAAGGAGCTCACAACATATAAATATGTAATTTACGGTAACGGACATATAAGGTAGGTTTATTATGAAATACGGTTTTATTGGCTGTGGCAATATGGGCTCGGCACTAGCTAAAGCGCTTTCTAAAACAACAAAGGATATTCTTCTTGCCGACCACGATACTAATAAGGCACATAACCTCGCAGATGCTTTGGGTGTAAGCTCGGGCAGCAACGAGGAAATTGCAAAAGAATGCGAGCGTATCTTTTTAGGTGTTAAGCCACAGATGATGGAGGATTTACTTCGTAGCATCGCTCCCATACTTTGTGAGAAAAAACCAACGCTCATTTCAATGGCGGTAGGTCTTTCCACCGATACTATCGAGCGCTTTGCAGGTGCAAAGCTTCCCATAATCCGCATAATGCCAAACACCCCCGTAAGTGTTGGCAAGGGTGTGGTGCTTTACTGCGGAAACTGTGAAGTGGATATTGAAATTACTAAGGATTTTGCAAATGATATGCAGTTTGCGGGCATACTTGATATGATAGACGAGAGCCTTATGGACGCGGGCTGCTCGGTTTCGGGCTGCGGTCCTGCATTTATGTATATGTTTGCCGATGCAATAGCTCGCGGCGGCACTGAGTGCGGTCTTAATTATGAGCAGGCAGTAAAATATGCCGCCGCAACGATGTTAGGGGCGGCTGAGATGATGCTTCAAGGTGATAAAACACCCGAGCAGCTTCGCGAGGCTGTGTGCTCAAAGGGTGGCAGCACTATTGAGGGGGTAAAGGTGCTTCAGAACGGAGAGCTCCAAACGCTTGTATCAAACTGTGTAAAGGCATCCTACAAACGAAATCAAGAGCTTGGAAAATAAAAATGCAAGGAGATTTCTATGAGCTATAAAATATTTGAATACGACCCCTATTTAGAGCCTTATAAGGCGGATTTCGACCTTAGATTTTCCAATTTTGAACGAAAAAAGAGCGAGCTTTTGCCTGAGGGTGAAACCCTTTGTGATTTTGCCAATGGCCATGAATATTTCGGCTTTCATAAAACAGATAAGGGTTGGGTGTACCGCGAGTGGGCACCCGCGGCTCAAAATGTTTATATAATGGGCGATATGAACGGCTGGCAAAAGCCGGGCCTTCGCCTTAAAAAAAGAGATAACGGAGTTTTTGAAATTTACCTTGAGGGCGATAATAGCCTTTGGCACGGCTGTAAGGTTAAAACCGTGGTGGAAACTGGCGGTCAGCTTTTAGAGCGCATACCGTTATATGCGCGCCGTGTGGTGCAAGACCCAGTAACTTATATATGGACTGCAGAAATTTTAGATGAAAAGCCCTTTAAGTGGAGCAAAAAAAGCTTCACGCCGCCGAAAAATCTTTTTATATATGAATGCCATATCGGTATGGCGCAGGAGGAGGGCAAGGTTGGCACATTCCGCGAGTTTACTGAAAATATATTGCCGCGTATAAAGGAAGCAGGCTATAACACAATTCAGATTATGGCTATAATGGAGCACCCATATTACGGCTCCTTTGGTTATCAGGTATCATCCTTTTTTGCGGCATCCTCGCGTTTTGGGAAGCCTGAGGATTTAAAGCGGCTTATTGATACCGCCCACAGTATGGGCATTGCGGTGCTTTTAGACCTTATTCATTCCCACGCGGTTAAGAATACCTTAGAGGGCATAAATCGGTTTGATGGCAGTGACTATCAGTTCTTCCATGAGGGCCCTCGCGGTGAGCATCCCGCTTGGGATACAAAGCTATTTAATTACGATAAAAATGAGGTTATCCACTTCCTGCTTTCAAACCTTAAGTTCTGGCTTACAGAATATCATTTTGATGGCTTCCGTTTTGACGGTATAACCTCTATGCTTTATCACGACCACGGCTTGGGTGCCGCGTTTACCGATTATGGTAAATATTTTTCACTAAATACCGATACTGAGGCCGTAACCTACCTTCAGCTTGCGAACGAGCTTATCCGCGAGGTAAACCCCAAGGCTATCACTATTGCTGAGGATATGTCTGCTATGCCGGGTATGTGTCTGCCGATTGTTGAGGGCGGCATCGGCTTTGATTACCGCCTCGCAAT
>CAZIXG010000067.1:0-6275 GCA_964543305.1 uncultured Ruminococcus sp. | reverse complement strand
AGCCGGGAATACGGCCCACAGAATACATCTTTTCCTCATAGTCAACTGAAAGCGGGAAGAAATCAACGCCCTCACGAGGCTTATCCGAAGCAGTTACTGTACAAAGAACACAGGTATCGCCATAGGAAGCCATAAAGGCGGCGTTTGCAAGGCCGGCCATTTTACCTGTTTCAAGCTTAAAGGGGCGGCCTGCGATGGTTGTTTCATAAACCTTGAAATTTTCAAACATCTTTACTAATCTCCTTTTTCTTTTTTTGCAGAGATTTTTCGTTTTTAGCAATAAATCCAACACCCATCATACGGCGGATAACTGCGGTTGCATCCCTCACTCTAGGCAAGGGGCATGGGCACTCGATTTACCGCTAAAGTGCAAAAAATCACTGCTTTAACATAAATCAAACCGGACAAAATGCCCGGTTTGATATACATTTTTGAATTACTTACGCAATCCGAGGCGCTTAACGATAGCACGGTATCTTTCGATATCCTTCTTCTGAAGGTATGCGAGAAGGTTTCTTCTGTGACCTACCATCTTAAGAAGACCGCGGCGTGAGTGATGGTCCTTCTTGTGAATATCAAGGTGAGCATTGAGCTCGTTGATACGGAAGGTAAGAACAGCAATCTGTACTTCCGGAGAACCGGTATCACCCTCATGAACAGCGTATTCAGCCATAATCTGCTGCTTTTGTTCGTTGGTCATTTCACTTTCACTCCTTTTAAAAATTGTCCGCCGTAGTCCGAGCAAAAGGCCTTTGAGTGTTCCGCATAAGCGGCAGACGCCAAAAGCACAGAATACGGTAGCTTAATGATTATAGCACACCTTTGTCAAAAAGTAAAGTATTATTTTTGTTGAAATAAATTAACGGATAATTAACAAATTTATGATATACTTATTATAAAATAACATTGTACTCACTCTTGAAAGGAGGATTTTTATGAATCCGTTTGAAGATAAGAATAATATGGATGATAATTATTTTAATTACCAAAGCTTTAGCCACACGCCTGATATGGATTATAAGCCATATAAAGCGCCAAAGCAGAAAAGAAAATATAGTGCGGTAGTGGTGGTAGTTGCAAGTGCTTTAGCGGCGATTATCGGCGCCGTAAGTGCGCTTGCGGTCACCTTTACAGTAAACAGTGATAGCGTTGATATAAATACTACTGAACAGAAAAACGAAATTTCAAATGTAAGCATAAATGTGGATGAAACCGCCGCCTCCATTGCAGAGGCTGTGGCTCTTAAATGCACCGATAGCGTTGTTGGAATAAGAACAACCGTTTCGGTTGCAAGCTTTTTCGGTGGCAGCAGTGAGTCAACGGGCGAGGGCTCAGGTGTTATTTATACTGATGATGGTTATATTATAACCAATTACCATGTGATTTCTGATGCAATTTCTGCAGGCAACAACTCTAAGATAGAGGTGTTTGTGAGCGATAAAAATTCACAGTCCTATGAGGCTGCAGTGGTAGGCTATAATATTTCCGCCGACCTTGCGGTGCTTAAAATAGATGCTGAAAATCTTCAGGCAGTGCAGCTTGGCTCTGTTGACGACCTTAAGGTAGGTCAGTATGTTGTAACCATAGGCGCACCTGGCGGTCTTGAGTTTATGGGCAGCGTAACCTATGGTATTATAAGCGGACTTGACCGTGTGGTTTCAGCTGATTCTGATTTAAAGCTAATTCAAACGGATGCCGCAATAAACCCTGGCAATTCCGGCGGAGCGCTTTTGGATGCTGAGGGTAGGCTTATAGGAATAAACAGCTCAAAAATAGTGGCTGAGGAATTTGAGGGTATGGGCTTTGCAATACCCGTTGATACAGTTAAGGAAAAATGTGATAAAATAATTGCTCGTGAAAACAGCCCCGAGCCTTATATAGGCATCAGCGTGAGCGAGCGCTATACTGCGCAGGCACTCGCGTTTTATGGCTATCCCGCGGGCGCAGTGGTATCAAGCGTTGCAGAGGGTAGTCCCGCTGAGAATGCAGGTATTGCAAGAGGTGATATCATAACAGAATTTGGCGGCACCGCCATTTCAGAATATAATGTGCTTGATGAACTGCTCCACGACTCAGAGCCTGGGCAAAAGGTAACCGTTAAGCTATACCGCTCGGGCAGATATTATTCCACCGAAATTACAATAGGCTCAGATAATGCCGAATAAAATAACACCGCTGTCATTAGTTTGACGGCGGTGTATTTTATTTAGAATTCAACAAGTGCAGTTTGTGTGAAGCTTTCCATTTCAAAGCACTGAACGGCGTTGGGGGATACGATATAGAAGTTATCTCCTATAAAAATTCCGCGGATAGCTTCATAATAATATTCCTTTGAATTAAATGATACCTCCAGCTGTGCTACACGGGCAAAGGCATTGCCTGTGTATTCATAGATAATGTAGTTGAAGCTATTTACAGAGCTTTCAACCGCAAAGCCCATAAGGTTTTTAGTGGGGGAAACCAGCATCGCCTTATGATTATAAAGAGCGGGGGAGTAGCTGTAACCCGAAACTATAGTAACATCGCTTTCTGTAACATCGGCGGGGTTGGTTATATCAAACATTGAAAGCTTAAGGTCGCGGGTGGCACCTGTTTTTTCATCGGCATCCCTACCAAAGCCCAAAAGCTTGCCCTCGCCGTAAGGGTAGAGGTATTCTGAAAATCCGGGAATCTTTAGCTCGCCTAAAATTTTTGGGTTATGAGGGTCTGAAAGGTCGGCTGAAAACAGCGGGTCTGTTTGGCGGAAGGTTACAAAGTAAGCGGTATCACCCATAAAGCGTACCGAATACACCTTTTCATCCTTAGCAAGATTATCTATGCTACCCAGTTTTTCGAGATTACCATCAAGAATAGTAAGAGTTGCATAGGTATCATAGTTGTAACTAGTGGTTTCCTCTTTACTGTTAGCATAAAAAACCTTTGTTTTTGTGCAGTATTCGGCGGTGGTAACAAAGCGGAAGTTGCCCTCGTGCTCATCAATATAGAACTGGTCTTCAAGGTATCCCGGTACTGTTCCCGATGCAATATATTCAATTTTTCCATCCGAAATGGCAAGGCGTGAAACATTGGTGTTTACTGTGGCGTAGGTAGCCTCCTGAGCCTTAGGCTCCTCCACATTATAATCGGTGTTTGCGGTTATAATATTACCCTGACTGCAATATATCTGGTCGGTGCCGCCGAGCAGACTGCAGCTTGAGCTTATTTCACCGTTTACGGTATTATACGCACATACAACGGTGTAGCATGATTTAACCTCATCTTCATATCTATAAATGCTATCTGCCGCTACTGCCTTAGGTTGCTCATCACCGCAGATGGTGGTGGGCACAAAGGTTTCGGGCTTTGTGCGCGCCATATCATTTATATTTACACTGCAGTTTGAAATCATATAAATATAATCGCCTATCATTCTTGAGGAATTATAGCTTCCCTCCTGACGGAGTGTGTAAAGCGGCTTTATGCTCTCAGGTGTTGATATATCGTATATCAGAAGTGAGGTGTAAAGCTCATCCTCATAGTACCATTCGGGTTGCATAAGAACAAGGCGGTCGCCGTTTACAAACATCTCGCCGTATGTGGCGGCAGAATTTGTTGAGAGTGTTGTAAGATTTACAAGTGCCGTGTTTTCGCCGTCTGCTTTGAATATTGCAAGGCGGTTGCCATAGATGCAGTAGATGTATTTTCCATCGGTTTTAACTATATCGGCTTCTTTAACGCCATCAACCTGTTCGGTTGTTTCGGAATAATCTTTCTGTTCGCTTTTATCCTGACTTGCTTCGCTTTTTAAGGCGCCGTTGGTGTTTTGAGCAGAGCTTCCACCTGTGGCGGTAGTGTCTCTCGAGTATTCTGTATCTTCTGCTACAGTGCCCTCTTCGTATTCATATGCGTACTCATAAATTATTTCTTCATCTCGCGCCCAATTATCTATAATATTGTTGAAATTATTTTCGATTTTATATTTGTTGAGCGCATTGAATATTTCGTTGTAGGAAGCTGCGACTGAAAGTGTTTTAGGTGCAGTGGCAGTGGGAACTGAATTTTTGGGCACGAATATTATGCTCAAAACAATCGCCGCGCAAGCCGCAATTGCAAATCCTATTCTCCAAGGCACTGCGGGGTTTTTGGTGCGGCTTTGACCGTTTTCGCGCGCCTCAAGCTTTGCATATATTTCATTTTTTAGCTTGCTTTCTGCCTTTATACTATCCATTGCGGTTTGGTAATCGCTCTTAAACATTAAAATTCAACTCCTTCAAGATGTGTTTTTAGCTTTTCCCGTGCTCTGTGAAGCTGGGATTTCACAGTGGAGGGATTAACGGATAAAATCTCTGCTATTTCCGCAACGCTATAGCCACAATAATAATGAAGATGAACCACCGTTCTGTATTTAACGGGCAGGCAGAGTACTGCCTCTAAGGTGTCTTTTTGCGGCATATCATCACTTATGTATTCGCTAAGCGGCTCGGTTTTTCGAAACCAACTGCTCGAGAATAAGCTTTTAGTGCAGTTTATTGTGATTCTGATAAGCAGTGCCTTAGCGTGCTCTTCATTAGCTATAGGCTTATTTGATTTCATAAACCTCATAAAAACATCCTGCAATATGTCATCCGCATCATATTTATTTTTTACCCTTGCAAAGGCAAGGCGGTATACCATATCGGAGTATTTATTAAAGGCTTCTGTTGCAGAAATCTTGTATTCCATAATTTCCCTCCTTTACTAATAAAACTCTTAAACTACCCAAAAGGTTGCAAATTTTTTTGAAAAATTAAAAAACAGATTTGCAGAAAACCTGCAAATCTGTTTAGGTTTATTTTGCGTAATCAACAGCGCGGTTTTCGCGGATGAGATTAACTTTAATCTGGCCAGGGTATTCAAGCTCATTTTCAATCTTCTCGGCAATCTCGCGGGCGATTATTACCATCTGGTCATCACTGATAACCTCAGGCTTAACAATAATTCTAACCTCGCGGCCTGCCTGAATTGCAAAGGAGCCTTCAACACCGTTAAAGGAGTTTGCGATTTCTTCAAGCTTCTCAAGACGCTTGATATAGCTCTCAATGTTCTCTCTGCGGGCGCCTGGTCTGGCGGCAGAGATAGCATCGGCGGCCTGAACTATGCAGGCAATAACGGTTTTGGCCTCTACATCGCCGTGGTGAGCGTGGATAGCGTGGATAACTGCTTCGTTTTCCTTATACTTCTTCGCAGCATCAACACCGAGCTGAATGTGGGAGCCTTCCTGCTCGTGATCTATTGCCTTACCGATATCGTGAAGAAGACCTGCGCGCTTAGCAAGGGTAACATCCTCACCCATCTCAGCGGCGATAAGACCTGCAAGGTGGCAAACCTCTAATGAATGGTTAAGAACATTCTGACCATAGCTTGTTCTGAAATGCAGACGGCCAAGCAGCTTGATAAGTTCGGGATGCAGACTATGTACACCCGACTCTATCATAGCGCTTTCGCCCTCCTGCTTGATGATGGAATCAACCTCAGCGGTAGCCTTGGCAACAGATTCTTCAATTCTTGCAGGATGGATTCTTCCATCAACAATAAGCTTTTCAAGAGTTCTTCTTGCTATCTCTCTGCGGATAGGCTCAAAGCTTGAAACGGTAATTGCCTCGGGAGTATCATCAATGATAAGATCAACACCCGTAGCATTTTCAATAGCGCGGATATTTCTACCCTCTCTACCGATTATGCGGCCCTTCATTTCATCATTGGGAAGGGCAACTGTGGATACGGTAATCTCGGAGGAGTGGTCTGCGGCGCAACGCTGAATAGCGTGTCCAATAACCTCACGGGCAAGCTTCTCAGATTCCTCCTTAGTCTGCTGTTCGTATTCCATAATCTTAACAGCTTTTTCGTGAGCTAACTCACCGTCAAGCATGCTAAGCAGTTCTGCTTTAGCCTGTTCCTTTGAAAGACCTGAAATTTTTTCAAGCATTTCAAGCTGACTTTTCTTGATGCGGTCACACTCTTCAATACGCTCTTCAATTTCTTTAGCGCGTTCTGCAAGCTTTTCTTCCTTGGTTTCAAGGTTATCTAACTTGCGGTCAAGAGTTTCTTCCTTCTGCTGAATTCTGTGCTCCTGACGCTGAACCTCGCTTCTGCGTTCGCGAAGGTCACGCTCAGTATCCTGACGGAGTTGATGGATTTCCTCTTTAGCTTCAATAAGGGTTTCTTTTCTTTTGGTTTCGGCAGTTTTCATAGCGTCATTCAGAATGCGCTTTGCCTCTTCCTCGGCAGAGCCAATAGTTTTTTCAGCAGATTTACGG
>CAZIXG010000066.1:0-6386 GCA_964543305.1 uncultured Ruminococcus sp. | reverse complement strand
GATTACTGTTGACAAGAAGTATACTGTTGCTATTGAAACCGCACTTGGCAATGCAATTCAAAACATAATTGTTGATAGTGAGAATGATGCTAAGCGTGCAATTAATTACTTAAAGACAAATAACGGCGGCAGAGCAACATTTTTGCCGATTTCCTCAATAACAGCCCGCGAATTTAAAGAAAGCGGGTTTGAGGATGTCTACGGCTTTGTGGGTATTGCATCTGACCTTGTTACGGTTGATGATAAGTATAAAATTATTATAAAATATTTATTGGGCGGCGCCGTTGTAACAGAGGATATTGACAGTGCAGTAACGCTCGCTAAAAAGTATAATTATCGTGTTAAGGTTGTGTCACTTGATGGTCAGGTTATAAGCCCAGGCGGCTCGCTTACCGGTGGTTCGCTTGTAAAGCAGGCGGGAATTTTGAGCAGAAGCGCCGATATTAAGCGCATAAAGGCAGAAATCCAAAAGAAAACCGAGCAGGAAAGCGAGAACTCGGCAAGGCTACAGGAGGCAATAAGCGCTGCGGCTCAGGTTAACGCTGATATTACAGCAGTTCGCGCCGATCTCACCACTGCTAATGAGGATAAAATAAGAACCTTAGCTGAGCTTAAGCGTTTAGATGATTTGCTGAGTAATGTTAAGTCCACACTTGATAGTTTGATATCAGAGCGTGATGGTAGCGCCGAAAAGATTAATTCTCTCAAAGAAAAATCTGCTGCTGCGGCTATGGAAATCGCCGAAATTGAGTCACAAAAGACAGCGCTGCAGTCTGAAATCGATGAGATGACCGGCGGTAGGGATAATATATCCTTTAAGCGCGAAGAACTCACAAACAGTATTACAGAGCTCAAACTGCAGATAATTGATAACGAAAAGGATGCTTCCTCCTTAATTTCAGGCGCTCATGAATTAGAGAATTCTATTTCTAACCGCGCTGCACGCACTTGTGAAATTGATGCCGAAATTGCTGCGGTTACTATCAAAATATCTCAGCTTGAAGGCGATATCTCTGTCTCCATTACATCTAGTGATGAGCTTAAAAATAAAATTAAGCAGTCAAATGCAAGAATTGAGGAAATGATGAACCGCCGCAATGAAATTGAGAGGGCGGGGGTTGAGCTTCGCTCAAGTGAGCGCGAGCGCACTATGGAGCGTGAGCGTATAGGTGGCGAGCTTGCTCGTCTTACAGAACGCAAGGATGTTATGGTAAAAGAGTATGACGATGTTATCCGTCAGCTTTACGATGAGTATCAGCTCACCAAGAGCGAGGCTGAAGATATTGGCATTGATATAGAAAAGCCTGCGGAGGCTAAGAAAAATCTTGCTGATATCAAGTCAAAGATACGAGCGCTCGGTCATGTTAATGTATCTGCTATTGAGGAATATAAAGAGGTTAAAGAGCGCTATGACTTTATGAAGGCTCAAATTGAGGATGTTGAAAAGGCGAGAGGCGAGCTTCGTAAGCTTATTAATCAGTTAACTGTCCAGATGCAGGAATTGTTTGTGGTTGGGTTTAATAAGATTAACGAGCATTTTGCTAAAACATTTCGTGAGCTTTTCGGTGGCGGTAGCGCACAGCTTAAGCTAACTGACCCTGAAAATATTCTTGAAAGCGGTATTGATATTGAAGCAAGACTCCCAGGCAAGAATGTTCCAAGCCTCAACGGACTTTCGGGTGGTGAAAAAGCGCTTGTTGCCCTTTCTATTTATTTTGCGATTATGCAGGTGAATGCTCCGCCGTTCTGCTTCCTCGATGAGGTTGATACAGCGCTCGATGATATTAATGTTGACCGCTTTGCTGATTATATGAAGCAGTCAAATTTCAACACTCAGTTTATCTGTGTAACACACCGCCGTGGCACTATGGAAGCGGCAGATATGTTATACGGTGTTACTATGCAGGAAAAAGGCGTTACAAAGCTTCTTGAACTGAATATAACTGAGCTTGAGAAAAAATTACTTGAAAACCAAGGTGCGTAATAATGGGATTTTTTAGCAAAATTAAATCAGGACTTCAAAAAACCAAAGCCTCGATTTCCGATGGAATCACAAGCATTATTAATAGCTTTACTAAAATTGATGAGGAGTTTTTTGAAGAGCTTGAAGAGTTGCTCATTATGTCTGATGTGGGTGTTAACACCTCTTTGGAAATTTGCGGTAAGCTTCGCGCAAAGGTTAAAGAAAACGGTATTACTGACCCTGCAGAGATTAAAAATTTAATGCGCGATATTATCGAGGAGATGCTCGGCAAAAATGTGGGCCTTATACTCGATACAAAGCCTTCGGTAATTTTAGTTATTGGTGTTAACGGTGTTGGTAAAACCACAACCATAGGAAAGCTTTCCTTAATTCTGAAAAATCAAGGTAAAAAGGTTATGCTTGGCGCTGCCGATACCTTCCGTGCGGCCGCCATTGACCAGTTAGGTGTTTGGGCCGAGAGGGCAGATGTTACTATGGTAAAGAGCACAGAGGGCTCAGACCCTGCTTCTGTTGTCTTTGATACCATCGCTTCTGCAAACGCAAAGGGCGCGGATGTAATAATCTGCGATACCGCAGGCAGACTTCATAACAAAAAGTATTTGATGGATGAGCTTGCTAAGATTTACCGAGTAATTTCGCGTGAATTGCCCGATTCTTCTATTGAAACACTTTTAGTGCTTGATGCTGCAACAGGTCAAAACGCGGTTAATCAAGCGCGCGAATTTAAAAATGTTGCGGATATTACGGGCATTATCTTAACTAAGCTTGACGGCACCGCCAAGGGTGGAATTGTTGTTGCAATTCACAATGAGCTTGGAATACCCGTTAAATATGTTGGAGTGGGTGAGGGGATAGATGACCTGCAACCCTTTAATGCAAAGGAATTTGTCGATGGCATTTTTGAAACCGAGGAGTTATAAATGAAAATTTTTATAGCAACTAAAAATCAAAAGAAGCTCGGTGAGCTTGAGCGAATATTATCACCTATGGGCTTTGATGTGATTAGTGAAAAAGACCTTTTAGGCAATTTCCCTGATGTTGAGGAAAACGGTGCTACTTTCGAAGAAAACGCGCTTATCAAGGCAAAAGCGGGGCTAAATAACACAGGACTTATTTCTGTTGCGGATGATTCAGGAATATGTGTTGATTATTTAAACGGCGAACCAGGAGTATTTTCAGCAAGATATTCAGGTGAGCACGGTAATGATGAATCAAATAATGATAAGCTTTTAACTGAGCTTGAGGGTGTGCCCTTAGAAAAGCGCACTGCCCGTTATGTTGCGGCGGTAGCTTGTGTTTTTCCTGATGGCAAAGAGTTTGTTGTTCGCGGCGAGTGTGAAGGAAAAATTGGCTTCGAGCGTTGCGGCAACGGCGGCTTCGGCTATGACCCGCTTTTTATCAGTGAGTTAGGCCCTATGGCGATGTTAACACCTGAACAAAAGGATAGCATCAGTCACCGTGGCAAGGCACTCGAATTGTTTAAAAAAGAACTTAAAAAAATATATTTAAATTAAAGAGGAAAAATAATGTTAAACAGCAGACAACGCGCTCAACTGCGCGGTATGGCAAATTCATATGATACAATTTTTCAAGTTGGCAAGGGCGGTATTAGTGACCAGCTTATTAAGCAGGTTGATGAGGCGCTTGAAGCACGCGAGCTTATTAAGCTTCGTGCTCTTGAGACCTCACCTCTGACTTCGCGAGAAGCTGCTGATAAAATTGCAGAGCGTGTACACGCGGATGTTGTTCAGGTAATCGGTTCAAAATTCATTTTATATCGTGAGAGCCGAGATAACAAAACTATTAAATTGGTGAAATAAATGTCTGTTATTGCAGTTTTTGGCGGAACCTTCAATCCTTTTCATATAGGACATTACGAAATGCTTTCTAATATATGTGAGTTACAATATATAGACCGCGTTTTTGTTATGCCAGATAAAATTCCCCCGCATAAGACCTGTGAATTTTTGGCAAGCGATGAAGACCGCATTGAAATGTGCCGTTTGATTTGCGGGGAGTTTCCAAAGTCAGAGCTTTGTCTTATTGAGTTTGAAAGAAGCGGCAAGAGCTACACCATTGATACTGTTAAGGCGCTTAAAGAAAAATATCCCAATGATGATTTTTATATTGTGATAGGCGGCGATATGCTGGCTTCACTTGATAGCTGGTATAAATGGGATGAGCTTATAAAGGCGGTGCCTTTTATAGCATTTTCACGGGTGGGTATCAGTGATTTTGATGTGCATCTTAAGCGTTTAAGGTCGCTTGGTGCTAAAATCACTGTTATCGACAAAAGTATTACCGATATCTCTTCAACCAAGCTTCGAAAATCAACTCTGAAAAAGATGCTACCCCAAAAGGTATACAACTATATTACTGAAAAGGGAATATATAATGCTCAACAATAACGATTACACCGAATATAAAAAACTGCTTGAGAAAAGGCTAAATCCTAAGCGCTACCACCATTCACTTTGTGTAGCTGATGAAGCGTTGCGACTTGCAGAAAAATATGATTGCGATTGCGAAAAAGCGTATCTGGCAGGTCTGCTCCACGATATAACCAAGAATGCCGATATACAAGAACACTTGCATATATTTGATAGCTTTGGTATAATGCTAAACGATATAGAAAGAAACGCCGAAAAGCTTTGGCATGCTATATCGGGTGCAGCGTATATTGAATATATTCTCGATATTAAGGATAAAGAGGTTTTAGATGCAGTTCGTTATCACACAACTGCAAGGGCTGGGATGACATTGCTTGATAAGATTTTATATCTTGCGGATTTCACCTCAGCTGACCGCGATTACGAGGATGTTGATGTTATGCGTCGACTTGTTGATGTTTCGCTTGAAGAAGCGCTCTGCTATGCGCTTTCTTATTCCATAAAAGATTTGGTTAAAAGCGGCAAGGCACTGCATCTTGACACTATAAATGCATATAACGAGATTATGTTGAAAGGAAGTTTATAATTGGAAGTTGAAGCAATTTTAAAAGTGGCTGCTAACGCGCTGAATTCAAAAAAGGCTAAGCAGTTAAAGGCGTTAAAAATTGATGATTTAACATCTTTTTGTGAATATTTTCTTATCGCTACCGCAACCTCATCAACCCATGTTAGAGCACTTGCTGATGAAGTTGAGGATAGACTAAAAGAGGCCGGTATCCAACCTCACCATATTGAAGGTAGGTCAACCGGTTGGATAGTACTTGATTATAATTCTGTTGTCGTTCATGTTTTCACACCCACAGATCGCGAGTTTTACGGTCTTGACACTATGTGGAGTGACGGAACGGAAATAGAACTTATTAATATTCTTGATGAAGCCGAGGGCGATTAATTATGAAATACAATTATTCAGAAATCGAAAAGAAATGGCAGCAAATTTGGGATGACGAACAGACCTTTGCTGCAAAGGATGATTACACACTTCCGAAGTTTTACGGTCTTGTTGAATTCCCGTATCCTTCGGGACAGGGCCTGCATGTGGGACATCCACGCTCATATACAGCCATTGATATTGTAGCCCGCAAAAAGCGTTTGCAGGGATTTAATGTGCTTTATCCGATGGGTTGGGATGCATTTGGTCTTCCTACCGAAAACTTTGCTATAAAGAATCACATTCATCCTGCTGAGGTTACCAAGACAAATGTTGAAAACTTTAAGCGCCAGCTAAAATCGCTCGGTTTTTCATTTGATTGGAGCAGAGAAGTAAACACCACCGATCCCGAATACTATAAGTGGACACAGTGGATCTTTTTACAGCTTTATAAAAAAGGCCTTGCCTACAAAAAGCGAATGTCTGTTAACTGGTGCACCTCTTGTAAGTGTGTTCTTGCAAATGAAGAGGTTGTTAACGGTGTGTGCGAGCGTTGCGGCAGCGAGGTCGTACATAAGGAAAAAAGCCAGTGGATGCTTAAAATAACCGATTATGCTGAAAAATTACTTGATGGCCTTGATGATGCTGATTTTATTGAACGCGTAAAAACACAGCAGCGCAACTGGATAGGCCGCTCATATGGAACTTTAGTTAATTTTTCAACCACAAATGGCGACAAATTCGAAGTGTTTACAACTCGTGCTGACACACTTTTTGGCGCTACCTATACAGTTTTATCACCAGAGCATCCTTTAATTGAGAAATGGGCGGATAAAATTGAAAATTATGATGAGGTTTTAGCTTATAAGCAGGAGGCTGCCAAAAAGTCTGATTTTGAGCGTACAGAGCTTGCTAAGGATAAAACAGGCGTAAAGCTCGAGGGCATTAAGGCTATTAATCCCGTTAATAATACCGAAATACCGATTTTCATTTCTGACTATGTGCTTATTTCTTACGGCACAGGCGCTATTATGGCAGTACCTGCGCACGATACTCGCGACTGGGAGTTTGCAAAGAAATT
>CAZIXG010000065.1:0-6389 GCA_964543305.1 uncultured Ruminococcus sp. | reverse complement strand
GGTAAACTCCAAAACCACCGCTGTGCGCGTTATTCCCGCAATAGGCAAAAAAAGTGGTGAGGAGCTTAACTTCGGCGGTCTTTTAGGCGAGGCACCGATTATGAGCGTGAATCTCACTGCAAGCCCCAAAAAATTCATAGACCGCGCAGGCAGAATCCCCGCCCCAATGCAAAGTCTTAAAAACTAAAAAGCAACAAATAATAAAAAGCACCTGCTTCAAAACAGGTGCTTTTCTTTTTAATTATGATTTATAAAAGCTGTTGATTATTAATGGTGAGCTTAAATTTAAGCCCAAGCTTTTCTGCCGCCTTGCGGCAAAGCAGCATTCGCGCCATAAATATTTCAAAATAATCCATAACGGTGCTATATTTGGTGTCAATTGCAAGGCGCAGTTCTATTTCGGTGTGCTCATCGTTAATCCTAAGCTCAGAGCTTGTTACCGAGTAATTAACCCTATCGTGAATATCAAATTTGGAAATATCCGAGTTTCTCACGCGATTGCGGCGAACATCCGATTTATCGGCTAAAATAAGCGCCGCTGCAACGGGGTTCACAGGCACTCCCGTTCCCTCATCGTGGTTGCCAATCGCCGTAACGATAACGGCTATCTCCTCGGCAGGGAAGTTAAGGTTATCAAGTATACGAAAAGCCATAACCGCGCCGCTTTGGCTGTGGTCCACTCGGTTCACAAGATTACCTATATCGTGAAGATAGGCGGCTATCATACTAAGCTCCACAGTTCGCTCATCATAGCCGAGGGTTGCTAGTATATATCCCGCCTTTTGCGCAGCGGCGCTCACATGCTGAAAGCTGTGCTCGGTAAACCCGAGTGATTTAAGCGAAGCGTCCGCCTGCTCGATATAGCATTTTATCGCCTTGTTTTCTCTTAACTGCTTATATGTCATAACATCACCTAAAAATCGAATTTTTGCGCCGCCTTGGGGAATGCAGGCGTTATTTCAAAATAGCGGTCATAAAGCTTGCCAAAGGCGCCTATAAGCACACCGTTTAGCGCCGTCACTATAAGCGTGCCCGCGCCGATACCCTTGAGCTTGCCAAAAAACAAAAGGGTAAGTATAAGTGATATTGAAAGACAAGAAAAATCGAATATTCTTTTAAATCTTATCCTGTTTACCTTATATTTACTCGTGATACCCGTAACAAAAAGGTCGCACACCTGAGGATATATGTATACCCTGAAAAACATAGCCACCGTTGCGGCAGTGAGAAGCATACTAAGCACAAAATAAATAATTCTAACAGTCATTGCCATACTTCCCGCAGGGGTTATGGCGGTGTTAAAATGCGGAATTACAGCGCGCCACATATCAAGCACGGTGCCATAAATCACGCAGGTTGCAAATGAAACTAAATAAATCGGCTTAAACCGCTTCATCGCGATGCAAAATGCAATAAACAACACACCCTGCAATATATAGTCCCACTGACCGAAGGTGAAAACTGTGAATTTAAGGCTCACTATGTAGGCGGGAGCTACTATCATCGAGACGCCGAAATCGGCTGCCGCCGCCATAGCCACCGAAAACGAAAGTCCAAGCAGAGCGACTATATAAACTAATTCACTGTAAATTTTAATCTTTTTCAAGGAAATCCAACCTTTTTATTATTTTGCTTGTATTTTTATCTTTCAGGATATTTCATACCCTTAGGCAGACCCAGAATATAATCGGCTGATATATTATAAAATTCACATAATTTGATTATATGTTTCACCTTAAATTCTCGTTGCCCCGTTTCATATAAACTGTATTGCTGTTTTGTTATTTTCAGTTCTTTTGCGACAGTTTCTTGTTTATAGTCGTTATCTATTCTTAATTCTCTTAATATCTCGTTATATTTTTTCATAATGCAGTTACCTCGAAATTTTTTATTAAATTATATCAAATCATTCAAACAAATGCTTGACAGTCATTCAAACAAATGATATAATTAGAAAAAATTAACGAGGTAATAATATGTCTTACACAAATGAAACACTATTTAATTTATGGAACGGAAATCTATGTCCGTGTAATCAAAAAAACGATAGGTTTGAGGAGACAAAGAAAATCGTTGGATATGTAGACGGTCATATTAAAGAGCTTAATGAGCAATTAGATGATAAAGGCAAAGAAATCTTGGGAAAGCTTGATAACTGTTATGTTGAGCTGCAAGAAATTGAGAGCGAGGAATCATTTAAAAAAGGCTTTTCACTTGCGATAAAAATTTTAATAGAAGCGCTTAATAATTAAGGGGCGAGCATTGCTCGTCCGTTTTATATCCGTGCCGTAGGCACACCGAAATTATTCATTATTCATTAAAAAGCACCCGCTATATTAAACGGACAGTCGAGGACGCCTGTCCCTACATAGCGGGTGCTTGCATTTATTTAATTATGCATCAGTTCTTATCCCTGAACTGTCCGTTATGAAGGCTGGAATAAAGTCCACCGTTGGCTATAAGCTCATCGTGGGTGCCCTGCTCAATGATTTTTCCGTCATCAATAACGGCTATACTATCGGCATTCTTTATTGTGGAAAGGCGATGAGCCACAACCAGTGTTGTTCTGCCCACACAAAGCTCATCAAGTGCTTGCTGAATCATAATCTCGGTTGTGTTATCGAGCGCGCTCGTAGCCTCATCGAGAATAAGTATCGGCGGGTTTTTAAGGAAGACGCGCGCTATGCAAAGGCGCTGCTTCTGACCGCCCGAAAGCTTGATTCCGCGCTCGCCTATCACAGTTTCATACCCTTCGGGAAGTGACATAATATAATCGTGGATATTAGCGCGCTTTGCGGCTTCTATCACTTCCTCCTCGGTAGCATCAAGTCTGCCGTAGAGTATATTATCCTTAATGCTTGAATTAAACAGATAAACATCCTGCTGCACTATACCGATATTTCTGCGAAGAGAAACGCGGGTTATATCGTTTATATCGATGCCATCGATTAAAATATTTCCGCTTCTGATATTATAAAAATGCGGTATAAGGTGGCAGATGGTGGTCTTTCCGCCGCCTGAGGGGCCCACAAGCGCATAGGTCTTACCCTTTTCAATGCTAAGGCTGATGTTTTTAAGCACATCTGCACCGTCACCATAGCCATAGGTTACATTGTCGAACACAATATCGCCCTCAAGCCGCGCCACATCGCGTGCGTCCTCAAAGTCGCTTTCAGGCTCCATATCCATAATCTCAATAAACCGTTCAAAGCCCGTAGCGCCGTTCTGGAAGGACTCCATAAATCTAATAAGCGTGTTAACGGGTGAAATAAAAAGATTTACCGATACAATAAATGCGGAATAATCACCGAAATTTATCTTTCCGTTATAAAGGAACAGGCCGCCCGCGATTAAAATAACAACATTGAAAATATCGGTGATAAAGGTAGTTCCCGAATGAAATTGGCCCATAGCTTTATATGCCGCTTGGCTTGAACGCTTAAATTTTTCGTTACCCACTTCAAACTTTTCGGTTTCCTTTTGGGCGTTAGTGAATGCCTTTGTTACGCGGATACCCGAAATACTGCTTTCAACCGCGGCATTGATTTCGGCGTTTGATTCCCTGCGGCTTTTAAATGCCGCTCTCATTCGCTTTCTAAGCACAAATGATACCACTATAAGAAACGGCACGCAAACAAAAACAATAAGAGAAAGCCAGATATTTATGCTTGCAAGATACCAAAAGGATACTATTATCGAAACGCTTGTTATAATAACATTTTCGGGACCGTGGTGAGCAAGCTCCACAATATCAAAAAGGTCGCTTGTCATTCTCGCCATTATCTTGCCTGTTTCGTTATCATCAAAAAAGCTGAAGGGTAGCTTTTCAAGGTGACAAAACAAATCGGTGCGCATTTTCGCCTGCATCTTAACGCCCATCATATGGCCCTGATACTGGATAAAGAAGCTAAGCAGCATTCTTATAATATAAAGCACCAAAAGGGCCACACCCGAAATAATAATCATATCGTATTTTCGGTTTGGAATAAGGTCGTTTAGCATACTTCTTGTGATTATGGGGTACACCATAGCAAGAAGCGCCACTGCAAGGGAAGCGAGCATATCAAGCGCAAAGGTAAGCTTGTGCGGCTTATAATAGCTCAAAAATCTTTTTAACATTCTGTTATCACCTTAGTTTTCGTTAAGCCTTTTATAAAGCTTTATAATTTCCTGCCTTAGCGACAGATTTTCGGGAGATTTAAGCCGAGGGTCTACTTCAAGAAGATTTGCCGCCGCCATTGAGGCAAGCTTTAAAATATCATTATCGGCATAAAGGTCGGCAATTTTAAGCTCGGGCAGTCCATGCTGGCGCGAGCCCAAGAAATCACCCGGACCTCGAAGGCGCAGATCCTCATCGGCTATCTTAAAGCCATCGTTACTGCCCTTTATAACGCGCAGTCTATCGGCAGTGGCACCGCTTTTTATATCGGATATAAAAATGCAGGTGGATTTGTGCTTTCCTCTACCTATTCTGCCGCGCAGCTGATGTAGCTGGGAAAGGCCAAACCGCTCGGCATTTTCTATCACCATTATAGCGGCGTTTGGCACATCAATACCCACCTCAATCACAGTGGTACAAACAAGCAGCTGGATATCCCCTGCGGCGAAAGCGCGCATAACCTTTTCCTTTTGTGGCGCCTTCATCTGACCGTGCAGAAGTCCCACGCGGTAGTTTTTAAACTCGCCGTCTTTAATCTTTACATAATATTCCTCGGCGCTTTTTATGGGTATTTCCTCGTTTTCCTCAACCATAGGGCATACTATGTAGCCCTGCCGCCCCTCATCGAGGTGCTTCTTTATATAACCGAACACCCGAGGTCGCAGAGAGCTTTCAACGCAGTAGTTTTCTATTTGCTGGCGGCCGCGCGGATATTCATCAATAACGCTTATATCAAGGTCACCATATATTATAAGACCAAGCGTTCTCGGTATCGGTGTTGCCGACATAACAAGCGTGTGCGTGTGCTCACCCTTTTTTGCAAGACGCGCGCGCTGTGTCACGCCAAAGCGGTGCTGCTCGTCGGTTATAACGAGGGCGAGATCATTAAATTCCACATCCTCGCTGATAAGCGCGTGGGTGCCAACCGCCACCGCACATTCGCCGCTTTTAATTGCGGCCTTTGCCGCCTTCTTTTCACTCGCTTTAAGTGAGCCTGTAAGCAAAACACACTTAATACCTGCGCCCTCAAGCATACCCTTGACCGTTTTGTAATGCTGCTCGGCAAGGATTTCTGTGGGCGCCATCATAGTGCACTGATATCCTGCACGGGCTGTGTTATACATAAGCGCCGCCGCAACCGCGGTTTTACCGCTGCCAACATCGCCCTGTACCAAGCGGTTAAGCGTCCTGCCCGATGCCATATCGCACACACACTCGGCTATAACCCGCTTTTGGGCACTGGTTGCCTCAAAGGGCAGACTGCGCAAAAATTCGTTTGTTAGGTCCTCGGTTATAACACACTGCGCATGGGTTTTATTCTTGTGCTTAAGCAGCATAAGACCTGCCCTTAAGATAAAAAGCTCCTCAAAAACAAGGTGCTGCTTGGCACGCGCAAGCGCTTCCTCACTTTTTGGAAAATGGATATTTTCTATTGCAGAGCTTAGCTCACAAAGCCTGTTGGCATTTCGCACACTCTCGGGCAGAATATCCTCAATTTCCACTAAAGTAAGAGCAGTTTTAATAAGCTTTTCTATCGCCGCCGAGGTCATACCCTTACCCGCGGGATAAATTGGGGTAATACCCGTGGATGCAGTTTCCCTGATTTCGGGTGAGGACATTGTGATAAATCGGCCATCGGCGTTAATTTTTCCGAGGAAAAGATATTCACTGCCACGATGCAGCTTTGCGGCAAGATATTTGTTATTAAATATCGTTACCTGCATATTGGCGCTATCATCACAAACTGTGAATTTATAAAGCGTCATATTCTTGCGGATATAATGCTCAACCACATCGGTAACAATGCGCGCCTTAACGCACACCTTCTCGCCCGCTGTGCACTCCCAGATGGGGGTGATTTTGCCAAAATCCTCATATCCGCGCGGATAATAACGCAAAAGGGCACCGATAGTATCGATGCCCAGTGAATAAAGCCTCTGGGCGCGTTTTTCGCCTACGCCCTTTAAAAATCTGATGTCTGTATCAAATTTAAGCATATCCTTTTACTCTACCGAAATGATATAGTAATATACAGGCTGACCGCCCTTTATAAAGGTAATCTCTACCTTGGAGCCGTACTTTGCGTTTATCTGCTCTTGCAATGCCGAAGCCTGAGCGTCGGTCACATCCTCGCCATAAAGCACGGTTAAAAACTGACTGTCAAACTTAATCATCTTCTTAACAAGCTTAAGTGCCGCCTTTTCAGGGTCGGTATCTGTGTGAACTATCT
>CAZIXG010000064.1:2541-6401 GCA_964543305.1 uncultured Ruminococcus sp. | reverse complement strand
TCAGGTTTATAACGTGCTTTTTGATATTTCGTCGGGTAAAATCACCCGAATTTGTGATTACCGAGCACTCCTATGTGAGGAACTTGCTTTAGAACTTGAAAATATTTCAAAAGACAAGTCAATAATTATATGCGGTGACGGTGCCGATTTATTTTATCCATATGTGAAGCACCTAAGTGCAAAAAAAGCTCAAGAGCCTCTTGTTTTCCAAAATGCTATCGGTGTTGGTCTTTGTGCTTTTGAAAATGAGCAAGAGTTTGAATCTGTACCGCCCGAAATGCTTTTACCGATATATCTTCGCCTGCCTCAGGCAGAGCGTGAACTTAAAGCAAAACAAAACAATACTGAAATGAGGATTTAAAAATGAAAATTGTTATCGGTTGCGACCACGGCGGTCTCGAACACAAAAACGCCATTGCCGAGCACCTTACTACCCGTGGTTTTGATGTGGTTGACTGCGGTGTTTATGAGCAGCATTCGGTTGATTATCCTGATATAGCTGTTAAGGTTTGCGAAAAAATCACAAGTGGCGAATGTGAGCTTGGTATTCTCGTTTGCGGTACGGGCATCGGAATGTCAATAGCGGCAAATAAGGTTAAAGGCATTCGCGCAGCTGCCTGCAGTGAGCATTTCTCCGCAAAATACACAAGACTTCACAACAATTCAAATATATTATGCCTTGGTGGCAGAGTTATTGGTGTTGGCACCGCTATTGAGCTTACTGACTTATTTGTTGATACACAGTTTGAAGGCGGACGCCACGAAGCAAGAGTTAATAAAATTATGGCAATTGAAAACAAATAATCGGAGGTTTAAAAAATGAATAATAATGTTTTTGTAATGGACCATCCACTTATTCAGCACAAGCTTACTATTTTACGCGATGAGCGCACCGGCTCTAAGCAGTTCCGCGAGCTTGTAAGTGAAATCGCAATGCTTATGTGCTATGAATCAACCCGCGATCTTCCGCTTCGCAAGGTAAAAACAAAAACCCCTATGATGACCGCTGAAACCAAGGTTCTCGCAGGCAGAAAGATGGCATTTGTGCCGATACTACGCGCAGGTCTTGGTATGGTTGACGGCGTACTAAGTCTCATACCCGCAGCAAAGGTGGGACATATTGGTATGTACCGTGATCCCGAAACACATCAGCCCGTTGATTATTACTGCAAGCTTCCCGCCGACCTTAACGAACGCGATGTTTTCGTGCTTGATCCTATGCTTGCAACAGGCGGCAGCGCTATTGATGCGGTTTCTCGCATTAAAGAATTTAATCCTAAGCGCATTAAGTTCATGTGCATTATAGCAGCCCCCGAAGGCATTAAAGCGTTTACAAAAGCCCATCCCGATGTTCCTGTTTACTGCGCAGGCCTTGATGACTGTCTTAACGACCACGCTTATATTCTCCCCGGCCTTGGCGATGCAGGCGACAGAATTTTCGGTACAAAATAAATTAATTACCAAACCCCTTAGAAATTTCTAGGGGGTTTTTTAATTGCGCAAAGAACAAAAAGTATTAATTGTTTACTTTTTAGTAAGAATAATATATACTGTTTTCAGGTGGCACTGTGGGCGCTTTATTAGGTATTATAGGAGGAACTACCGGTATACCTGAGGATTGGCATGAATACATAGGCGACCGCATAATTCAGATTTGTGTAAATCCCCATTACAGACATTCATTACCTAAAACCTGCTCTGAATTTACTGATAAAATATTGGATATGCAGCCAATTCTTTTAAAGGAAAACGGCGTAAATGTTAGTTATGGCGAAAATAACGAATATAATCAAGAAGAAGCTTTCGAGGTGCTTCGCGGATATTCCGAAGAATACTTCGACCACAGCAGATTTTCTTTTGATGTGAGCGATTTTCATAATTTCTCAGCAACTGTTAATTTCGAAAAAGAACCGGTTGTTAAGGAATTTGAGACTACTAACATCAATATTAAATTAGAGTATTTAGGTACTACTGCCGAAGTTCTCCAATGTAAAGTTGTTTTAGTACTTCCTGAAGGATGGAGTGCTGATTATAGAAAAAATCTTCATATTGTTCGTCAAATGGACCTATACCCAAGCGAAGAATTAGCTGCAGGACTTCCAAAACAGAACGAATGCACCTTAACAATTACAGCAAATGAAAACATTGAAGCGCTAAATAAGATATATATAATTATAACCGAAGAGCGCTTCCCCACGCCGTTTGTTATTCCTATAACCTTATTGGGTTAATAAAAACCCCGTACTGTCTGGTTTTCAGACTGTGCGGGGTTTATTATATTATTTTCTTAATTTCTGGTCATCATTATTGTAAATATCACAAATAATTTTGTGAGTTTTAAGAGCTTCTCTACCACTCATTTCAAGCTCCTCTTCGCCAAGCAAAGACTTGTAAAACTGCAATATCTGAACGGCGTGTTGTGTGCCCCAATAATCTTTTCCTCCTGTGTAGGAAACCATTTTTTGCGGCTGATTTTCAACCTGTTCAACTTCACCGTTGTTATAGGTGATAGTGGCTTCGCCATACGAAAGAACTGCAGTACCATTTTCACAAATAAGCTTAATCTGAATTGGGTCATTACTTAAATAATGATTCATTGTGTAAAAAGAAAAGCGTGTGCCGTTTTCATATAAAATAAGGCCCTCGGCAGTATCCTCTACCTCCATAATTTCGTGATTACGGTTATGCAAGGATGACTGCACAGAAACCGGTTTACTGTCAATAAACCAGTTAACAAGGTCAACCGTATGAATAGCTTGGTCAATAATAACTCCGCCGCCCTCTTTTTCCCAAGTGCCTTTCCAATCAGAATTAGAATAATAATTATCTGATCTATCCCAAGTGAGTAAAAGGTTGGCACATTTAACCTTACCTAATTTACCATCGGTAATGCGCTTTTTAACAAGGCAGGCAGGTGTGTTATATCTGCACTGGAATATTATTCCGTAATTAAGCCCCTTTTCTTCGGCTAATAAAACGGTATCCTCGGCAGATTTGTAATCTATACTCATCGGCTTTTCAGAAAGAACATTAATGCCATTAGATAAGGCGTACTGTGACACACTTGTATGAATATAATGCGGCAGGCATATATGCACAGCATCAAGTTTTTCACGCTCAATCATCTTTTTATAATCAGTATAATATTTTGTGTTGTATTTTTCTGCGGCCTTTTTTGCTCTATCCTCTTTAATATCGCAAACCGCAACCAATTCACAAAGACCGATATTTACAATAGAATCAAGATGCATAACAGATATAGTTCCGCATCCAATAACAGCAACTTTAAATTTATTCATTTGAATCATCCTACAAAGTGTTTAACAAATCAATAACTGTTTCAAGTTCTTCAGGCTTAACCCTATCAGGCTGAGTATCGTTGATAACACAGTCAGCAAAATAACGGATTTCATTTGCATAACCGCTTGATTTTGGAACATCATATTCTATTTCGGTGCCTGTTTCGCCCTCGGTAAGGTTATGAGCCTCATCGTATTCATAAAGATTAAGAATACGATTACGGTAAATAACAACTGCCTTTTCAAACTGGAAGCGGAAGGATGCATCAAATGGCACTTTGGCATAATACCATGTAGCTTCAGTTGTAATATAAGCATCGCCAAAGGTGTATGTTACTGCTAAGCTATCTTGATTTGGTAACTTAGCGCGATTAGCACGAATAGTATCTGGCTTGCCGAAAGCATAAACCATAAAATCTAAATCGTGAATATGTAGGTCATAAGGAGTGTAACCACTGCGCTTTTCATCTGTCATCCAGCCATCCCAGCTGTTTCGTGGCATTGAGCTGATTCTTGCCATATTACCCGAAAGCAATTTTCCGTATTTTTGGCTATCAAACA
>CAZIXG010000064.1:0-2531 GCA_964543305.1 uncultured Ruminococcus sp. | reverse complement strand
TCTTTAATAAATAAGAATTCTGTCCAGAAGCGCAACACCTGAGCCACCATAAATTTAACATTATTTCTTTTAGCGGCATCATAAACCTTTTTAACTTCATCGCGTTTTAATGATATGGGCTTTTCGCAAAGAACATTAATACCCATATCCATAGCCTTAATAGAATATTCAATGTGAAGGAATGTGGGCAAGCAAATATCAAGGATATCTAATTCTTCATTAGCCATCATATCCTCAAAATTGGTATACTTATTAACATCGTTATATTGGTCCATACGCTCAGGTCTTATATCACAAAGAGCCACCAATTTAACATCATCCATCGAATTCCACGCATTTATGTGCGCAGCACTGATGCTTCCAACACCTATAACGCCGACTTTTAACATAAATTTATCCTCCGTAAACTTCATTTATGATTTCTTCAAGATAAGCCTTAGCCTTAATACTCTTTTCAATGTTACCTTCAGCACTTATTTCGCGTTCAATGGTAACAAAGGAATCATAACCGAGCTCCTTAAGCTTGGTGAAAAATGCGCGGAAATCAACCTTGCCGCAACCAACTTCAACTTCTTTACCCAAGAATCTACCCTCTGTGGGATAGAAACCATCCTTAGCATGAATATTACGAACATATTTACCGAATACATCGAGCGCATCAACAGGATTTGCTTTACCGTATAGAATAAGGTTGCCTGTATCAAGGTTAACACCAAGGTTATCGGTACCAACCGTCTCAAAACAACGAAGCATTGTTACAGGTGTTTCCTGTCCTGTTTCGAAAAGAAGATACTGATTATGTGCCTTCATATGCTCTGCAACCTCTTTGATTGCTGAACATAACTCGTTGAAAGTGGGGTCATTTGGATTTTCAGGAATAAATCCCATATGAGTTATAACATCGGTTATACCAAGCTTTTCAGCAAAAATAGCGCCCTCGATTAATTCTTTAGTGCGATGATGACGATAAGCCGCGGGAACAAGGCCAAGAGTTATGGGGCCTTCATAGAAGTTCCATTTGCAAGGACCAGTCCAACCGCACCAAAAGGCAGTGATTTCCATATCATACTTCTTGCAAAGGCTCTTGATAAGCTCCACATTTTCATCAGTGTAAAGCTCAGCAAGCCAGCAAACAAACTGGCAACTGCTAAAGCCGCTATCGTGTGCCGCTTTGAACTGACCTTCGATTTTATCAACGCTTTTAAAGTTGATTAATGTACCGATTTTCATAAAAACACCTCAAAAAATATTTGATTTTATTTTACTTTCATTATATAATAAAGTTACGATAATTGTTGAAATATTTTGTTCTAAATTTGTTCTATTTTGACTTAAAGGTGATTTTATGAAGCGACTTGACCATCAAAAAGAGTTAACACCCGTGGTTTACGGAGAAAGCTCTGTTAAGTTATCTATATTTGAAATTAAAAAGAACGACAGGTGTTTTAGAACACATTGGCATGACCGTTTTGAAATTCTCCGAATTATGCGCGGTGATATGAAGGTTTTTATTGGAGAAGACTCATATATCGCTCCATCTGATTCGTTGGTTATTATTAATCCCTGTCAACCACATTCTGCAGTTGCAGGCGAAAACGGTGCTTATTATTATGTTGTTTCTTTCGATATTGATAAGTTTTTTAATTTATCCGCCGTAACCGATAAATACCTAAAGCCAATATTTGAGCGCAAGATTTTATTTAACACAATTATTGATGATGATTTTATTCTCGCAGAGGTTGATATGCTTATAAGCAATCATAAAATAAATCCTCTATGCGCCGTTGGAAATGTTTATATGATTCTTGGCAAAATGATTAATAAAAAATTATATCAAATCACACAAAACACCTCAATAAACGAAAAATTCAATATTGTAACCAAATACATAAATGATAATTATAATAAAAAAATCACAACGGCAGAGCTTAGTAAAATTTTTGGATATAACGAATCATATTTGTGTAGAAAATTCAAAGAATGCACAGGACTTACGATTTCAAGCTATATTAACATTTTAAGATTAGAGCAGGCAAAAACTCTTCTTGAAAAAACCAATAAATCTGTTCAAGATATTTCGGTAATCTGCGGTTTTGATGACCTTCCATATTTTTCAAGGAATTTTAAAAAACACTTTTTTGTTTCACCTAATAATTATAGAAAATTACAAAAAAGCACCGCTAACAGTATTTAGTACTCTTAGCGGTGCTTTAATTTTTAGAACAGACCTGTTATCTTACCATTTTCATCAACATCAATTTTTTCAGCAGCAGGGCTTTTAGGAAGTCCCGGCATAGTGAGTATGTCACCAGTGAGAACAACTATAAAGCCTGCACCTGCAGAAACCTTAACATTTTTAATAGTCACAGTAAAGTTTTCGGGAGCACCAAGCTTCGTTGGATCATCAGAGAAGCTATACTGTGTTTTTGCGATACAAATCGGCAGTTTATCAAAGCCAAGCTCGGTAAGCTGAGCTATCTGCTTCTTGGCATTGGGCAGAACTGTGATTCCGTCACCACCGTATACCTTTT
>CAZIXG010000063.1:0-6418 GCA_964543305.1 uncultured Ruminococcus sp. | reverse complement strand
AGCAACCTCACAGGATGCTCCTGTTTGGCCCCACATAGAGGATATATTAATAATTTTACCCGACTTTTGCTCAACCATTGTGGGAACAACAGATTTACAGCAGTTATATACTCCCTTGAGGTTAACATCGAATATTCTGTCCGAATCGTATTCATCAGTGTCCGTTATAAGTCCAGAAACAGAAATACCTGCGTTGTTAATTAAAACATCAACGCTACCAAATTTATAAACAGTTTCTTTGATTAGCAGATCGGTTTCAAGCTTATTAGCAACATTAGCCTTAATCATCATAACAGGGTAGCCTTGCTCAGATAGGGAAGAGGTGAGTAGCTTCGCCGACTGATAAGAATCATTATAGTTAATAACAACATTATAATTCTTTCTTGCAAACAGTATTGCAGTGGCGGCACCAATACCCTTAGATGCGCCTGTGATAATAACCGTTTTTCTCATTTATAACATCCCCCTTAAAGGTTTTAAAAATATCTTATTGATATTATAACATAAAATAAAATATTTTCAATGTGTTTTTACAATAATTTGGGTTTACATAAATTATAAATGTATATATATTGTGTGGTTTACATAAACAGTTTACATAATATTAAAAAGGTTACAAAATTGTAGTTGACATAAACTTATTTTTGTTGTATAAATATTTATGCTCACGCTTTCTGGGCTTTTTGCTGATGATGCACCTTTTCAATGTTTTCTTTATCAGTTAACATAAAATTATATATTACTAGATATTGGCCATTAAAAGTCTTTTGTTTCAAAATATAGTGTTTCATATCTTGTCCTTGTTTCTCATATATTATCTTAAAAGGAGAGATGTATATGAGAAAAGGTGTTATAGTTAGTTTAAAGAGAATAAAACTGCTTGATTTTATCACCATAAATCACATTTTCATATTAATGTGTGTGATTTTTATAGCAGGTATTGCTATTGGTTCGGTGATATATCCTGAAAACGAAACCGTTTCAGGATTAACTATAGATTTTTTTGATAGTTTTATTGAATATCACAGTAGCGCTTCGTTTGTTTCTAAAATTTTATTTTCTTTTCTTACTTATCTTACAGTTCTTTTGTTTTTATATTTATCAGGCACTTCAATGCTTGGTGTGGCGGTCGTTCCGTTCATTATATGTTGGCAGGGAATAGCATTCGGCAACTTATCTTCGTTTTTATATTCGGAATTCTCTCTTAAAGGTATTGCTTTTAACGCTATCATTTTGGTGCCTTCGTGCTTGATTTTTTCCGTTTGTAGTTTTTTTGCTGCAAAGGAATCGATTAATTTTTCCTTGCTTCTGGCTCGGCTCAGCCTTCCCAAAACGAAACCCGCAAATATTTATGTTGATTTCAAAAGATATTGTGGTAAATATCTTTTGTTTGTTGCAGTTTGTTTTGTGTGTACAATACTAGATGCTTTATTATCTGCATTCTTTTTGCATTTTTTTGAATTTTAACCGTAGGAGGTGACAATATGAATAACGACTGTTTAAACGCCTTTAAAGAGTTTTTGAACGAAACGAAAAAGTGTTCTAAAAACACCTTGGATGCTTATATAAGAGATGTTTCTCAGTTTGTTTCATATTGTTCTTCAAACGGTATCAATGATATAGGAAAGGTAAAAAATTCATCTTTACGCAAATATATTGATTATTTAGACCTTTCAGGCAAATCTGATGCCACAAAAACCCGTATTGTTGCATCGCTTCATTGTTATTTTAAGTATCTAACTTCAACCAATGTGATCGAAAATGACCCCACAAAAGGAATTAAAGGGCCTAAAAGCACTAGAAAAATGCCTGATATACTTGATTCGAAGGAGATAGTTTTGTTACTATCTCAGCCAAACGGCAATGATTATAAGAGTATAAGAGATAAGGCTATGCTTGAGGTGCTTTATGCCACGGGCATAAAGGTATCTGAGCTTATTGAGCTTTCTGTGAATGATATTAATCTGCAAATAGGTATTATACATACTCATAACAGCAAGCATGAGCGCATTGTGCCGCTTTATCCTGCGGCAACTAAGCATCTGGCTGAATACTTCACCGTAGCCCGTCCGGCGCTTGTACAGAGTGAAGGGGAGGATAGGTTGTTTACCAATATGAATGGGCAGCCTATGTCCAGACAAGGTTTTTGGAAAATAATTAAGTACTATGCAGAAAAAGCAGGTATTAAAAAGGATATTACTCCTCACACATTAAGGCATTCCTTTGCGGCGCATCTGCTCGAAAATGGTGCTCAGCTTAAGGATATAAAGGACATGCTTGGTCACTCAGATATTTCATCAACACAAATTTACGCTCAGCTTATTAAAAGTAAATATGTTCAGTCTTACGCAAAATTCCATCCACTTGCAAAATAAAAGCACAACTCAAATTAAAGAGATTGTGCTTTAATTTATTAGAAAGGGCACAGGGGGATATACAGAACAAACTATTTGTACAATACTCTTACACCCCTAAAAAGTAATTGCCAATTATACAAAATGAATATTTTGTATAATTCAGGGCAGTGGTTAAAATGTGCTCATAAGGCTTTAGGGCTTATTTTGTGTTATTTTGCCGTATCTCACGATTCTACTGCACATTACTTTATATTATTAAAATATTAAATTATATTTTAATTCTCAAATAATTTTAAAATAATTAGATCTATTCTACACTTAATCAATAAATTAAATTTATTTATGTGATAATTTACCTGTTATACATTAATATTTAAAACAATCGCACGCTATACTCAATTCAGTTTATTTTTAACGATACTTTCTATGTCAGAAAAAATCTGATTAAAGTTGTTTTTTATTATAATCAATTTTTTAGTATATCTTATAAAAGAATCTAACATAAGACATTTTTCTATTACCTACTCGTTGATATTGTTATTTGATAGCAGACTTTGTTCTATTTCAAACAAAGCAGTGTTTTATGTATAATACATGATAATTCTGTTAAAAATTTAACAATATATTCATCTATAATATTTACAAGCTTGGCTCGTATTCGAACCAAGCTTGTAGTTTATCCCAACATCACATCAAGTAGCATCATCACTGCAAAGCCTGCTATTATTCCCATTGTTGCACTGTAAGGCTGTGTGCTTTGATTTTGCTGACATTCAGGTATTAATTCATGCACTGCTACTAATATCATAGCTCCTGCAGCAAAGGATAATGCATAAGGCAGTATTGTTTCAACAGATGAAACCAGCACTGCGCCAAGCACGCCTGAAATTGGTTCTACAAGGCCAGAAGCCTGACCGAATATGAAACTCTTTGTTCGGGAAAAACCTTCTCTGCGCAAAGGAATCGATACTGCAGCGCCCTCCGGAAAATTCTGTAGACCTATGCCAATCGCAATTGTAACGGCGCCCATTATGCTTTGTGCGGTAAGCTCGCCGTTTTTAAGTAGACCAAAAGCCACGCCAACTGCCAGACCTTCGGGTATATTATGAAGAGTTATTGAGAGAATAAGCATTATAACTCGGTTAATCCTATCGTTACTCTCTTGTCTTTCTTTGTTACGGGCATAAGTAACTGCTCTGTCAGATAACCACATAAAAACCGCGCCAAATAAAAAGCCAATTGTCACCACAATATATGACGGCATTTTTAAGCACTCCTCTGCCCTATCGATAGCAGGCTGCAGAAGTGACCAAAAGCTTGCCGCTATCATAACGCCTGCAGAAAAGCCAAGCATTAGATTTAGAAATTTTTGTTTTGGCGTTTTAAAGAAAATTACCGTTGCAGAGCCAAGCGCTGTCAGCAACCAAGTGCCCGTTGTTGCCAAAAGCGCCATTAGAACCGCGCTGTTCATTTTACACCCCCTCTAAACCATTATATTGCTATAACCGTTATTGGGTGATACTATAAAAAAGTGCCTAAAAACCAATATTTTTCCTTGACATACACCGCTTATGTTGTTATAATAATATGGCTGTCAAATTTTTGATCCATTAGCTCAGCTGGCAGAGCACTTGACTTTTAATCAAGGTGTCCGGGGTTCGATTCCCCGATGGGTCACCACGAAAAACCGTGTAATCCTTTTTAAGGTTGCACGGTTTTTATTTTTTGCTCAAAAAACTACCTTATCTCTCTTATTCGCTCTTGAGCATCAAAAGTAAGAGTAGGCTTAACTGTCTGACCTATTTCCTCAGCTAACTCGCGGATGAGCCGCTCTGCTACCAAAGTGTTGCCAATTTCCCCGCTCTTGTTTTCCGAAAGCTCAGTTGTGCGCTTATTGCTTTCAACAACTATTTTTTTAAGCTTAGGCACAATATCCGCAGTGTCAACCTTAGCAGCAAACCTTCGTGTAAGCCACATAGCATATGCTTCGGGGTTATACCTTAACTGCTGCATCGGCGAGCCTAAAGAATTTTGGCCATTTTCACCCGATTCGGTATATTCAGCCTCATTTTGCGTAGAATTATTATTGTCTACCGATTCGAGTATCATTTTTCCTTGACATCTCTGATTTTATCGAGTAGACTAATAATAGAAGGACTTGATATGTCGCCGGAATTCCTGACTTTATTGTCGGCTCCGGTCTTGAACGACGTATCGGTCCTTTTTTCTGTTATAACTTCGTGAACATAAAACCTTTGCGTTTTTTTATCCCTAATTATTATTACACCCTCATAATATGGTGTGTTTTTTATAGTAATCGGAGCAGCCAATACAACCGTATCATAACCTCTGCCCTTCCAGTTTGATTGATAATCAATTATTTTTCCTTTTTGAATTACCATAGGAACCGCAGAAAAAGCAATGGCTTTATTTCTACCAATGCCATGCGCAATAGAATCTTTCGCACCTCTTGCAGTTATATCCACATCACCCAATATCGTGTTTTCCACAGAATATTCAAAATCAGAAAAATAATCATCAACTTGTGTAACAAAATCCTTCTCACCTTTTGAAAACTCATTACCGCTTAAAACAGATACTGTATCCATTTTAGTAATATCAATCAAATTTTGTTGTATATCGGTTTCAGTGATATTTATACTTTTTATAGCATTTTTAACCTCGCCTTGCGCTTTGCGCAGGGCTTTTTTGCTGTCCGCTGACTGATAAACCCATTCTAAGCGTTTTTCAAGATATTCAAGGTCTTTTACAACACCACGGTTGCGCCACTCACCTTTCACCAAATTAATGATTTCACTTATTAAAGTGTTATTTAAAAATCAAAAGGAAAGAGTTCGGTATTATACCGAACTCTTTCAGGAAAAATTTAATATTTATATATTATCTTACAACTATATTTACCAGTCTCTTAGGAACATAGAGCTCTTTGATAACTGTTTTGCCCTCAATTTCGCTTGCTACCGCGTTTTCAGCCTTTGCAAGTGAAATTGCATCCTCGGAAGAAATATCGGCAGGAATATTAATCCTCGCCTTTATTTTGCCGTTTACCTGAACTGCTATCTCAACAGTAGCCTCAACACACTTAGCCTCATCAAATTCGGGCCACTTTGTGCCATTGAGCATACTCTCGAAGCCAGCAATTTCCCAAAGCTCCTCGGTCATATGGGGTGCAAATGGGTTAAGCAAGGTAATAAAGGTTTTGAATTCAGCCTTGTTTATTTTACCGGTTGCATAAATCACATTATAAAGTGACATAAGTGCGGCAATGGCGGTATTCATCTTAAGGTTTTCGATATCCTCGGTAACCTTTTTGATGGTTTTATGCATCTCGGCTTCCGTTTCGGCGCGATAGCTATCACCATCAACGAGTATATCCTGAAGAGCAAACACCTTATCAAGGAAGCGTTTACTACCCTTAATTGAAGCCTGACTCCAAGGTGCAGCCTTTTCAAAATCACCGATAAACATCTCGTAAACACGCATTGTATCAGCGCCGTAATCACGGATAATATCATCGGGATTTACAACATTACCGCGGGACTTAGACATCTTTTCGCCGTTTTCACCCAAAATCATACCGTGGCTAGTTCTCTTAGCATATGGCTCTTTGTTAGGAACAACACCAATATCATAAAGGAAAAGATGCCAGAAACGGCTATATAACAAGTGAAGCGTGGTGTGCTCCATACCGCCGTTATACCAGTCAACGGGGCCCCAATATTCGAGCGCTTCTTTTGAAGCGAGCGCATCATTATTATGCGGGTCACAGTAACGCAGGAAATACCAAGATGAGCCAGCCCACTGGGGCATTGTATCGGTTTCGCGTGTAGCCTTACCGCCGCAATGTGGACAGGTAGTATTCACCCACTCGGTCATCTTAGCAAGCGGTGATTCACCGTTATCTGTTGGCTCATAGGAATCTACATTAGGAAGCGTGAGTGGCAACTCGCTTTCGGGTAGCGGCACATAACCGCACTTTTCACAGTAAACCATAGGAATAGGCTCGCCCCAATATCTCTGACGAGAGAACACCCAGTCAC
>CAZIXG010000062.1:231-6585 GCA_964543305.1 uncultured Ruminococcus sp. | reverse complement strand
ACCCACGACCTCCGCCGTGACAGGGCGGCGTTCTAACCAACTGAACTACCGGGCCATGTGGTGGGAGTTACAGGGCTCGAACCTGTGACCCTCTGCTTGTAAGGCAGATGCTCTCCCAGCTGAGCTATGCTCCCACGAACGCTGGCTCTGTTAATCGCAACTCACCGGCGACGAACACTATAATATCATAAGCGGTTAAAGATGTCAAGCATTTTTTTGAAAAAATATTATTTTTTTATCATCGCACGAAGCTCATCCTTTGAGAAGGTATAAACACTGTTACAGAACTGGCAAACGGTCTGTGCATTTTCCATTTCCTCTGCCATTAGTGCAAGCTCCTCTTGGTTGATACTGCGAAGCGCACGCTCAAAGCGTTCTCTTGAACAATTACATTTATATGCGGCCTGAGTTTCATCCAGAACTTCAACCTCAAAGCCTTTAAGCGCTACCTTCACTATCTCCTCAATTTGGAGCCCTTCATCGAGAAGTGTGGTAATCGGTTTCATAGCCTTGATGTTATTTTCAAGCCTTGTGATAATCTCCTCATCTCCGTTTGCGGCAGGCAGAAGCTGAATAATATAGCCGACGCTTTTTCTAACGGTTAAATCGGGATTCACAAGCACGCCCAAGGCGCACACAGTTGGTATCTGCTCGCTTATGGCATAATATGCGGTTATATCCTCAGCTATCTCGCCTGTAGTGAGGGGCACAAAGCCGTTATAGGGCTCTTTAAGACCCAAATCCTTTATTACATAAAGTGTTCCCTCAGTTCCCACTGCGCCCGAAACATCGAGCTTGCCGTTTGGCTTTAGGGGTATTTCCACAACGGGGTTTACAGCATACCCGCGAACATTACCACTCGAATCCGCCGCGCAGACAAGTGCGCCTGAGGGGCCATCACCATCAATCTTTACAGTGATACTATCATTTTTATTTTTAAGCGCGTTGCCCATCATAGAGGTGGCGGTTAAAAGCCTGCCAAGTGCGGCGGTAACGGTTGCAGAGGTTTTATGCAGCTGCTCTGCACGGGCAACGATATCGGTACTATCTATGGCTGTTGCCATAACAAGTCCATCACTTGTGATACATCTTATAAGCTTTCCCATTTTACTTTACCTTTCGTGTTACATATACCGCCCGCGCGGTGGTGACGGTGGGTGCATTTTCGCTCATTTCCTCAAAAATTGCCTCAATTTTCAGCCCTGCGGATTGAAGCGCTTTTTCAATTTCATCCTGCGTGTAGGCACGCTCGGAAAATTCCTCTGCAGTGCGATAGTAAGCGCCGTTTCCCTCGGCAAAGAAATCGAGGGTTATATTTACAGTGTTGGTTTCCCGCTCAAATTCATTTTGCCAAACACAGTAAACCTTCTCATTTTCTATAACAAAGTTATTATTGCCAAGGATGTGCTCGTGCTTATAGACTGTGTTCACATCAAATATAAACAGGCGGCCCTTTTCAAGAAAGAGCGATACCCGCTCTATCACCCTACAAAACCGCTCATAATCGGTTATATGGTTAAGGCTGTCAAGGCAGCAAACCGCGCCGTCAACAGTGCCATATAAATCAAGCTCGGCTCCATCCTGACAAAGGTACAGTATATCATAGCCCGCCTCCGCCGATTTTTCGCGCGCTACAGATAGCATATCAGGGGAAATGTCCACACCTATAACCGATACGCCCTTTTTAGCAAGCTCGTTAGAAAAGCCGCCTGTGCCGCAGGCGAGGTCTAAAAGCAGGGTGGGCATTCTATCAAAACGGCAAAAAAGCGAGCACAAATACTCTGTCCTCGCTTTATAATCAACATCATCTGTCAGGCTATCATAAACATATGCAAATTCGTTATACATTATCCTCAAGTCTTTCCAGAACGGTTTTGCTGCCATCGCTCATAGTACGGTTAACGCGGCTGATGGTGGCGGTGGATGCGCCTGTGGCTTCAACAATATCGTTATACACCTTGCCCTCGGTAAGCATTTTGGCAACCGCCAGACGCTGAGCTATGGACTTTATTTCCTTAGGGGTGCAAAGGTCCTCAAATAAGCTTTCACATTCTTCGACCGTCTTCAAGGTCATAACAGCCTCAAAAAGCAGCTTAGAAAAATCTTTATTTTCCATATCGCACACACCTTTCAAGGAAATTTTATCACATTAAAGCGCAAAAGTCAAACAAAGTATTGATGATACCACACAAGGAAGGTGTAGACTGTCCAGATTTTGCGGCTCACATCCTCCTTGCCGCTACGGTGAAGGTCAAGAAGCGCCACAAGATGCTCGGTGTAAAAATACTTTTGAGCCGCCTCGCTTGTGAACATATCCTTTACGATATTATAATATTCATCCTGCTTAAGCCACTCGCGAATAGGTACGGGGAAGCCCAGCTTATCCTTGGTAGCGGTGCGCTGAGGCAGTGTTTTTTCTGCTGCCATTCTAAGCGCTAGCTTAGTGGTTTTGGTGTTCACTCTGCTTTCAAGCGGGATGGTAGCCGCAAGCTCCATAACCTTTTTATCAAGGAATGGCACGCGAAGCTCGAGAGAGTTTGCCATACTTGTTTTATCGGCTTTAAGCAGAATATCACCCATAAGCCACATATTTATATCGAGATACTGCATCTTTGTGATGGTATCCTTATCGGCAACCTCATCATAAAATTTATCGCAAAGCACCTTAGGCTCATGAGCCTTCTTTGCTATATCACTCTTAAGCAGCATATCGCGCTCTTTTTTAGAGAAAATACTAGCGTTGCCGATAAAGCGCTCCTCAATGGTCTTGCCGCGGCGGACAAGATAGTTGATGCCATGCTTTTGGGGCAGATGCTCACATATTTTTGATATTATACGGCGAATGCCAAAGGGAAGCTTATCGTATGCTGTGAGTGTTATGGGCTCCTGATAAATGCGGTAGCCGCCGAAAAGCTCATCCGCGCCCTCGCCCGACATTACAACCTTAACATGCTCACTTGCAAGGCGGCTTACAAAATAGAGTGCTATCGCAGCGGGGTCTGCTAAAGGCTCATCCATATGATACTGGATTTTGCCGAAATTTCCCCAATACTCCTCAGGGGTTATAACCTTGGAAATATTCTCAACACCTATCGTATCGGCGAACTCCTTGGCGAAGTGGATTTCGTTATAGCGGTCGCCATCATCGCTTGCAAAACCGACTGTAAAGGTTTTATCAACCTGTGCGGCCTCAGCGATATAGCTTGAATCAATGCCGCTCGAAAGGAAGGAGCCTACCTCAACATCGGCGATTTTATGCGCCTTTACAGACTCTCTTACCACCTTGTCCACTTCATCGGCATAAAACTCGGTGACACCCGGAACTGCCTTAAACTCGGGGCGGAAGTATCTTGTTTTCTCCATCACGCCGTTTTTATAGGTGAAATAATGTGCGGGGGGAAGCTTGAAAACACCCTTAAAGAAGGTTTCCTCTGTGGGGGAATACTGGAATGAAAGATAGTGCGCGAGCGCCTCCTCGTTCATTTCCTTTATAAAGTCGGGGTGGTCTAAAAATGACTTTATCTCAGAGCCGAAAATAAAGCTTTCACCCATAGTTGTATAGTAAAACGGCTTTATGCCGAACATATCGCGGGCGCCGAAAATGGAACCATCCTCACGGTTAAAGATAACAAAGGCAAACATACCGCGAAGCTTTTTAACAAGCTCCTCACCCCACTGCTCATAGCCGTGAACCAAAACCTCACTATCAGCGTGAGTTTTAAAGGTGTGGCCCGCCTTAGAAAGCTCCTCACGAAGTTCTAAGAAGTTATATATCTCGCCGTTGAAGACAAGCACCATTGACTTATCCTCATTAAACATCGGCTGATGGCCCTCTTCAAGGTCGATTATGCTAAGGCGCCTAAAGCCCAGCGCAACATCGCCATCCACATACTGACCTTCAGAATCGGGGCCGCGGTGAACTATGCGGTCCATCATTTTTCCAAGGACCGTACCGTCATCCTTTATATAATTTGTAAAACCTACAAATCCGCACATAATTCAAAATACTCCTTCGAGATTAGATAACATTTTTATTATACACTAAAATATTCCATTTGTCTTTACTTTTTTTAAAATTAGCTTTACAAGCATTCCTGTAAGTCCACCGCAAACGGCGCCGATAGGCAAAAGAAGCGGCAGATAATAAAGCACTCCCGCGCCCACAAACACTACTGCCGCAAGGCACTGAAACACATTGTGCACCGCGCCGCCCAGTATGCTCGCGCCTATTTCGCTCACGCTTTTACATCTGCTCACAAGCGATACCGCAAGCAGTGAAGCTATGCCGCCGCAAAGCGAGAAAGCTAATGATACAGGCGAGCCAAAAAGCAAGGCGGAAAGCAGTATTCTTGCGATATTTACGGCAAACGCTCCCTTTATATCCGCTCTGTATACAAGCAGCAAGCACACAGAATTTGAAAGCCCTAATTTTACCCCTGGCGCTATAAAGCTTAAATTCACAAGGCTTTCGATATAGCCTATAATCAAGCATACCGCCACCATAAGCGCATAAAAACTTAGCGTTTTGATATTCAGTTTATTTCGACTATTACTCTGTTCGGCAGGCATATAATACTCTCACCCTTTGATGATATTTTACTGTGCTTCACGCACACCTGATTTTTGCAGGTGGCATCCTTCATATAAACCTGTCCATCCTTAATCACTACTGTGTTGGTGGAAAGTGATACCTCATTATCCTTATAAAGGCTGCCCGAATAGACAACCTCGTTGTTTTGCTTTATTGTAACGGTGCTGCCCTTACCCGAAAAAACAAATATCGAGGAGATGCCGAAAATTGTGACCAAAGCTATGCTTATAATAATTATAACATCGCCTTTTTTCAAGTGTGCTCACCGCCCTTTCGAATCATAGGAGTATCCCTCTACCGCTAAAGCGGTCCCCCTCCCTTTAGGCAAGGGAGGCTTTTGCCCTACTCCCTATATTATTTATTATATATTATCATATCTTTACAAAAAAAGAAAGAAGTTGTATAATATTCCTTATGAAAAAAGTTTTATCGTTTAATATGGTAATTGTCCTGATGCTGCTTTGCGGATGCGGCGCACAGGAAAATAACAGGACTCAGTTTTTGTTCGATACTGTGGTAACCCTCACAGCCGACTGCGGCGATGAGGTGCTTAATGGCGCGTTTGAGCTTTGCTACGAATATGAGCAGCTGCTAAGTCGCACAGTAAAGGATAGCGATGTTTCTCGCCTTAACGCCACGAATGACTTTGTTGAGGTATCCCCCCACACCAAGTCCATAATTGATAAAAGTCTTTATTATTCACAAATATCAAACGGCAAATTTGATATAACAATTTACCCTGTAAGCTCGCTTTGGGATTTTAAAGATGAGGTTATTCCCGAAAAGAGTGAAATTGCCGAGGCGCTTCAAAGCGTTGATTACGAGAGCATTAAAACAGATGGATCCCGCGTGAGCCTTGGCGGTGCAAAAATAGACCTTGGCGGTATTGCAAAGGGCTATATTGCCGACCGCGTGCTCGAATACTTCACTCAAAACGGAGTGGAAAGCGGCATTATCGACCTTGGCGGAAATATTTTGGTTTTTGGCGAGCGCGACTATAATGTGGGCATAAAAAAGCCGTTTAGCACAGATGAGCTTGCGGCAACTGTGAGTGTTCGAAATAAAACGGTTGTGACCTCAGGTGTTTACGAGCGCTATATTAAGTCAGATGGTAAGCTCTATCACCACATTTTAGACCCTGAAACGGGTTACCCTGCCGACACCGACCTATATTCCGCCACAATTATTTCGGATAGCTCCTTGGATGCCGATGCTCTTGCTACCGTTTGTGTGCTGCTAAGGCTTGAGGATGCCAAGGCGCTTATTGAAATCATACCCGACACCGAGGCGATATTTATAGATGATAACTATAATATCAGCTACACCTCGGGACTTAAAAAACAAGACGATATGTTTACACTTAAGTAACATTTATACTTTATAATATATTTTAAATTATTTTGTGAGGTTTATTTATGAGCTTATTAACTGCCCTTTTCGGCAATTACAGTGAAAAGGAAATTAAAAGGGTGCGCCCTTTGGTTGACAAGATTCTTTCCCTTGAGGAGGAATACCGCGCACTAACCGATGACCAGCTTCGTGCTAAGACCGATGAATTTAAAGGCAGACTTTCTGCGGGCGAAACGCTTGATGATATTCTGCCAGAAGCCTTTGCCACCTGCCGCGAGGCGGGCGACCGCGTGCTTGGTATGCGCCACTTCCCTGTTCAGCTTTTAGGCGGTATCATACTGCACCAAGGCAGAATCAGTGAAATGAAAACGGGTGAGGGTAAAACACTTGTTGCCACACTGCCCGCATATCTT
>CAZIXG010000062.1:0-221 GCA_964543305.1 uncultured Ruminococcus sp. | reverse complement strand
CTGGCCAAGCGTGACTCTGAGTGGATGGGCAAGCTTTACCGCTTTTTAGGGCTTTCTGTGGGCCTTATTATCCACGGAATGGATAAGGATGCTAAGCGCGAGGCTTATAAAGCCGATATCACCTACTGCACAAACAACGAGCTCGGCTTTGACTATCTGCGCGACAAGAGGGTGACCTATAAGGAGCAGAAGGTTCAGCGCGAGCGTAACTGTGCCATGGT
>CAZIXG010000061.1:2550-6693 GCA_964543305.1 uncultured Ruminococcus sp. | reverse complement strand
GAATAAACTGGCCGGAGCCAAGCTCTAAAGAGTGGCCCTCTGCCTTGCCGCCATCAAAAGCCACGCCGTCAACAAAGCCTTCAAAGTCGATAACAACGGTATCACCCTTCTTGGCAGCTCTGTCCTCAACAGAAATCATACGGGCATTACGCTCAGCCATAGCCTTAACCTCGGCGTTAACCTCGGCAGCATCAACCTTAACAACGGGCTTTTCAGCCTTAAGGCCCTTATATTCAGCAAGCTCAATTTCAGGATATGTTGTAACGCTAACCTTAAAGTCAACGCCATCCTCCTTAGAAATGGAAACAAGCTCAAAGTCCATTTTATCATCAATAGTCTTAAGACCTGATTCTTTAATTGCCTCTTCAACTGCATCGACATAGATAAGGTTTAATGCATCCTCAAAAAATACTTCAACACCATAGTAGGTCTCAATAATGTGAAGTGGAGCCTTACCTTTTCTAAAGCCGGGCACATTGATTTTTTTGCCGTTCTTGCGATAAGCCTCTTTAATGGCCTCGCGGAACTTTTCGCCGTCGATTGTGATTTCCAGCTGATAACGATTTGTTTCAAGCTTTTTTGTTTCTTTTAAACTCATTTTTTATACCTCCGCATAAATTACAGAATATTATAACATAGTATTTATTAAATTTCTACCACTTTTTTCTATTTTTGATAATTTATACAAAATTTTCACATATAGAAATAAATATCGGTGTGAAATCGTTGCAATCACAAGAAGCTAGGCGCATTTTTATATTTCCTAAAGTTGATATAATCTTTTTTTCTCCCTGCCCGTGAATGTGCCCATAATAAACCTGAGTAATCCCATATTTATTAAGCACTTCAATAATTTCCTCGCATACAAAGTCACCGTACGCGGGAGGATAATGAAGGAAAACCAAAGGCTTTACACCTAAACTAAGCGCAGATTTTATAGAGGTTTCAAGTCTGCCGCATTCGCGTTTAATCACCTTTTGGTCCTGCTCGCCTGTGCCGTCATAAAGCCAGCCGCGGGTGCCGCATAAAGCGATTTTGCCATCTGTAAAGCAATTATTATGCAAAATTTTTATTGTATCAAATTTGTTAATTTGCAAAAATTTATTTATTTTTGTAACGGTGCTCCACCAATAATCGTGATTACCCTTAAGTATTATTTTTTTACCTGGTAAGGAGTTTATGAACTTAAAATCCTCAAAGGCTTCTTCAAAGGAAATCGCCCAGGATATATCACCGCCGATAACAACGGTATCATCCTCATTTACTAATTTTTTCCAATTATTATAAAGTCTTTCAGTATGATTTTCCCAGCCGTGAAAAATATCCATTGGTTTATCAACGCCCAAAGATAAATGCAAATCAGAAATTGTAAACAAATTAGAAATGGTAAGCACCTCCTTACATAAAAAGCTCTTATTTGCAGATAATATTTATGGCTAAAAGCCGGAAAGGAATGAATAAAATGAACGATTGTAAAACAGAAATGTGCATCCGTTGCAGCGTTAAAAACTGTGTTCATCACACCGAAAACGACTCCTGCTCTGCAGGCAACATTCAGGTAGGTAACCGCACAGCTTGTACATGCAGTGAAACCTGCTGCGACACCTTTAAAGCAAGACAGTAATTCTTTCGCAATAATATCCGACTCACCTAGAGTCGGATATTATTATTTTAATCAATTTTAAGACACACGCAAACCGCCTTATACATATCCTGTTTTTCGTAAATATCTTTAAAACGAACAGTCGCATCTTCAAGCGCGGCTATAGGAGCGGGGATTTCGGTATTTGTGATGCTTGAAAGCAGCTTCACAGTATCAAATTCATCAGCCCCCTGCTCTTCACTTACCGCAGAAAGCACGCTCTTGGCAAACTTATAAGGTGAAGCGGTGGATGCAATTAAAACAGGTCTTTTATCGCCCGTTTGTGAAGCATACTGCTCATATGCGTTAATTGCAACTGAAGTATGAGTGTCGCATAGATAACCATAGTTTTGGAAGGTTTTCTGTATAGTGGCAAGTGTTTGCTCATCATCACAGCAAGCAGCAAAGAAAATCTTCTTTAAATCTGCCTTAATATTATCGGTTACCTCAAATTTGCCGCTATCTGCCAACTGTTTTTGAATTGAAGCGACATATTCATCGTCACCGCCGCAAAGCATAAACAGCATTCTCTCAAGGTTGCTTGAAATAAGAATATCCATTGAGGGTGAAATTGTTGTATAAAACTCGCGGTTCCTATCATAAACGCCTGTGTTTATAAAATCGGTAAGAACATTATTGGCATTAGAAGCGCAGATGAGCTTGTTAACAGGAACGCCCATTTGCTTTGCATAAAATGCCGCAAGGATATTACCGAAATTGCCAGTGGGCACAACAATATTAAAGCCATGTGAAATGTCATCGCCTTTAGCGAGCATATCGCAATAAGCAGAAATGTAATAAATTATCTGCGGAGCAAGTCTACCCCAGTTAATTGAGTTAGCGGAAGAAAATTCCATTCCGTTTTCACCAAGCATCTTCTTGACTGCATCATCGGTAAATATTTTTTTAACTCCCGACTGCGCATCATCGAAATTGCCGCGGATAGCACAGACATGAACATTATTGCCCTTTTGTGAGTCCATCTGAAGCTTCTGCATGGGACTTACACCCTCGCTCGGATAGAAAACAATTATTTCGGTGTTTTCAACATCCTTAAAGCCTTCAAGTGCGGCTTTGCCTGTGTCACCCGAGGTTGCAACAAGTATCACTGTTTTTTTACCCGTTGAAATCTTCTTAGATGAAGTTGTGAGCAGATATGGAAGCAGCTGCAAAGCCAAATCTTTAAACGCACAGGTGGGACCATGCCACAGCTCGAGAATGTTAACATTCTCACCAAGAACTGCTATGGGAGCCGGCTTATCATCATCAAAGCTTCCAAGATATGCACCCTCAACGCATTTCTTGATTTCCTCTTCGGTAAAATCAGTGAGATATTTTTTGAGTATATATTCTGCCCTACCCACATAATCAAGACTTGAAATTTCATCAATATCCTCGCTTGTTAGCACGGGAATGCTTTCAGGCACATAAAGACCACCCTCTGCCGAAATACCGTGAGCTATAGCAAAAGCAGATGATACCCTGTTTGATTTGTTTCTTGTGCTTATGTAATCCATTATTTTTCCTCCATAGGGGTTAATATGATTATTTTATATTACTGATGCATTTTTGTCAAAGCTTATTGAAAAAATTATATGCATTGTTGAAAAATATTTTCTCTAGTATACATTCGTCTATGCCTAATTTCAGTAGCTTCTCATATAAATTAGGTACCATTGATGTATCAAAAAGCTCTTTATCCATCTGAGCGCCATCAAAATCAGAGCCTATCGCAATATTATTTTCACATCCAAGTTCAAGCATATGATAAATATGTTTATACGCATTTTCAAAAACATCGCCCTCTCCTAAAAACAAAGGATAGAAGCAAAGACCAATAATTCCGCCCTTTTGGAGAATTAATTTAATCTGGCTATCGGTGAGATTTCTGTTGTGTGGGTTAATAAAATCGCAGCAAGAATGTGTAGCAATAGGAAATTCAGCATATTCTATAGCATCAAAAAAGCTTTTGCGGTTAAGATGCGATAAATCGGTGGCAATTTTATTTTCATTAAGCAAATTAATTACCTGCTTACCGAAGTCCTTTAATCCACCCTGCTCGAGCGCGCCTGATGCGATACTGTTTTCACCATTCCAAGTAAGAGTGAGGGCACGGATACCATCCTTTTTGAGCGCCTCTACGCGGCTTAAATCTTTTTCGATAACCGCGCCGCCCTCAACTGTCAAAATGGGGGTAAGATTTTGAGGCAACTGCTTTAACTTATCCTTAAAATTAGAAATAACAGTTTTATAATATTCATATGGATTTTCCATATCATCCTTTACCCAAACGGCAAAGCACTGATGCCATTCTTCAAACATACTTCCTTTTTTAAAGGAAACGGCAAGACCGTCATCATTTAGATCTGTGTTTTTCTTATAGCACTCAGAAGGAGTGTCGCAGTGAAGGTCGAAAAATTTCATTTGTCTCACCTCAAAAAGCTGATTTAATATAATTTAAACTAAAAATTTCCCTGCCGTCTTCATTTTTACTCACGGTT
>CAZIXG010000061.1:0-2540 GCA_964543305.1 uncultured Ruminococcus sp. | reverse complement strand
ACGGTTACCTCCGCCACATCAATTCGAGCTGGTAAATCGCTGGTAAAGCGTTTCATAAACATAATCGCGGCATTTTTTGTTCTGCGCATTTTATGATAATCTATTGCATCCATACCGCTAACAAGCGCACCCTTCTGTCTGGTTTTTACCTCAACGAAAGCTACACACTCTCGGTTTTCTGCAACTATATCTATTTCTCCATATCGTTTATCGCGCCAATTGCGCTTTACAATTATGTATCCTCTTTTTTTTAAGTACTGCGCAACAAATTCTTCTCCCTTGCGGCCCAGCATTGCCGCATCTTGCTTATTTGAGCACATTTTTCAAAAAGGACAGGCGGTGCACTTCACACACGCCGTGCTCACGGATGGCATCATAATGCGCTTTAGTACCATATCCCTTATGCTTTGCAAATCCATATTGTGGATACCGCTCATCATACTCAATAAGCAGTCTATCACGGGTCACCTTCGCTAGAATGGAAGCCGCCGCAATTGAATATGCTTTTGCATCACCCTTAATAACGGTTTCGCAAGGTATTTGGATGCCTTTTGGCACACGATTACCATCTATTAACGCATAATCAGCCTTAACGGCAAGTCCATCAATAGCACGATTCATTGCCATAAATGTAGCCTCAAGGATATTATGCTCTTCGATTTCCTCTAAAGTGCCATAGCTGATACTATAAGCTACCGCATTTTGAGTAATCACATCGTAAAGCTGCTCTCGCTTTTTCTCACTTAATTTTTTAGAATCGTTAAGTCCTTCAATTATTAAATCTTTAGGCAGAATAACCGCTGCCGCACATACAGGGCCTGCAAGCGGACCTCTACCCGCTTCATCAACGCCACATATATATTTATATTCCAAAGCTCTCGCGTGCTCTTCATAAGAAAAATCAGGCATTATTCCCTATCCTTTCGAGAGTAATTTTACCTATCTTGCAGCTACGGAATTCCTCAAGCAGCATATTGGCGGCGCGCTCACTATCCGCTTCACCGCCACGAATAATCATTCCTCTTTTTTTAGCAAGGGCGCAAAGCGCATCGTAAGGCTCATCAGGAAAATCACTGATACCGTAACGCATTAACAAAAGGTTAGAATACTCCGCTATCAAAATTTCGAGCAGTCGCATTCCAAGAAGCTCGGTATCAATTATTCTATCTGTAACAGCGCCTGTAAATGCCAAATGCTCACCAACGGTATTATCATCGAACTTTGGCCAAAGAACACCTGGAGTATCGAGCAATTCCAATTCCTTATCAATGCTAAACCACTGATTTCCCCTTGTAACACCTGGACGATTCTCAACCTTTGCGCGTGATGAGCCTGCTATTCGGTTTATGAACGAAGACTTGCCAACATTAGGTATTCCCACGACCATAACGCGAAGCGGTTTGCCTACCATTCCCTTAGCGCGATATGCCTCGAGCTTATCTGCCAAAACAGTTTTTACTGTATCCTTGAAAGCGGAAAGACCTTTGCCGCTTTTACAGTCAACAGGAATCGCGAGTATTCCCTGCGATTTATAATAATCTATCCATTCGTTAGTTGCCTTAGCATCCGCCATATCACATTTATTAAGCAATATAAAATGCGGCTTATCACCTATAATACCCGTCAGGTCGGGATTCCGACTGCTGACGGGTATTCTTGCATCAACTATTTCAGCAACCGCATCTATTATTTTAAGTTGTTCGGTGATTTGTCGGCGGGTTTTTGCCATATGGCCGGGAAACCACTGAATAGTTTGCGTGTTGCTCATGAGCTTAGTCCTCCTATTTTACTGAAAGGCCATATTCTGTAAATTGCATGACCTAGTACATATCTTGTGTCTATCATACCGTAATTACCTATACTTGATGAACGACTGTCAAGCGACTCGTTTCTATTGTCACCCAAAACAAAAATGCAGCCTTCATCAACAGTTGTAGGAAACATAACATCATAAGCAATATTAGTTGGGGTTTTTACATAAGGCTCTTCAAGTGCCTCGCCGTCAACATAAACGATTCCCTTTTCAAAATCTATATCTACAGTCTGGCCCTCGGTAGCAATAACTCGCTTGATTATAGGTAGGTCAGTTGAATTCACATCTGTAACTTTATTATCGATATTTCTTGAAACAACAACTATGTCGCCTGCTTTTAGAGAATAGAAAAAATCAGTAATTACAACCCTTTCACCATCGATTAGGGTGTTTTCCATCGATTCACCGTCAATAGTGGCGATACGGAACACAAAGCTGAAAATCAAAACAACAGCTATCATTGCCACAACCAGCACATCAAGCCAATCAAAAATACCTTTAACGATATCTTCGGTAACCACAGCCTTTTTTGCAACATCCGCATTTTCGTTATCATCAGTAATATAAAAGCCTTCGTTAAACTCGTCCATAAGAACACCACCCATCACAAAATACAGCAAAGGGGGAACAAGGCATATGCCTCGTCCCCCTCTCATTGAAATCAAATTAACCGATAAGCTCCTTAACCTTAGCAGCCTTACCAACTCTGTCGCGCAGATAGTAGAGC
>CAZIXG010000060.1:0-6743 GCA_964543305.1 uncultured Ruminococcus sp. | reverse complement strand
CACCCGATTCCTTCATTTCATTATAAAGGTCGTTACCCTCGCGGGTGCGCTCACCAACGCCTGTAAACACAGAAAGACCGCCGTGCTCCTTAGCAATATTATTAATAAGCTCCATAATAAGAACGGTTTTGCCAACGCCTGCACCGCCGAAAAGACCAATTTTACCACCCTTTGAATAGGGACAGATAAGGTCAATTACCTTAATACCTGTTTCAAGTATTTCGGTAGAAGTTGCAAGCTCATCATATTCGGGAGCCGCGCGGTGAATATTCCAACGCTCGACATCATGAGGGGCGGGTTGGTTATCAACCGCATCACCCAAAACATTAAATATTCTGCCCAGTGTTTCGCGCCCCACGGGAACACTTATCGCCTTGCCCGTATCGCAAACCTCAGCGCCGCGCTGAAGACCGTCGGTTGAAGCCATTGCAATACAGCGCGCAACATTATCGCCTATATGCTGAGCCACCTCGACCGTAAGGGTTTTATCACCTATCGGCACTGTGAGCGCGTTATAAATAGCAGGCAGACCACCTTCATCAAAACGCACATCGACAACAGGTCCCATTACCTGAGAAACTTTACCGATATTTTTATCTGACAATCTTATCACTCCTTAATTAAAGTGAATAATGAATGATGAATAATGAATAATTTCGGTGTTTCGCTGAAAGCGAAACTGATATATCCGTTCGCGCTTTGCGCGAACACATTACCTCTTCAATTTTCACTTTTCACTGTGATGCGCAGCATCACTCTCCTGCACCTGCAACGATTTCAGTAATTTCCTGTGTAATCGCTCCTTGACGGGCACGGTTATATTTAAGCTGAAGCTCGTCTATCATCTGGCGGGCATTCTTGCCCGCACTATCCATAGCCATTCTGCGGGCTGCAACCTCACAAGCATAGCTTTCGCGAACACAGCCCATTATTGCCGCCGAAACATATTCTGGAACGGCAAGCTTTAATATTTCGGCCTCATTAGGCTCGAAAATAGCAGAAGTGCTTTTTGCATTCTCCTCCCTTTCAAGGGGTAGCACCCACTTGATTTCGGGGGTTTGTGTCATAATAGAAACATAGCTTGTGGTAACAATTCCAAGGCGGTCATACTGCCCTTCCACAAAATCCTCACAAAGCCTTTGGGCTAATTTTAGGCCCTCGGCGGCGGTGAATTTTTCGGAAGAATTAATTTCCTTACCGTATTTCTCACACGCTCTCTTGCCTATCGGGAATACCTGGCACTCACCAAAATCGCGCACAGTGCGAAACACATTTGCATTATAGCCGCCCGCAAGTCCTCGGTCGCCCGCTATAACCACAAGGCGGGTTTTTCCGCCTTCAGGCTTCTTCATATAAGGACTTTTAGCACATTCAGGGCTGGAGCTTAGCAGCTTTACAATTGAGCCGACCGCCTCGCTATACTGTCTACCCGCGTTCATTGCGGTATTAGCTTTTCGGATTTTCGATGAGGCAACAAGCCCCATTGCCTTGGTTAAATGAAGCGTTGAATCAACGCTTTTAATTCTCGTTTTTAGTGATTTAATATCGGCTGACACTGCCTATCACCTCGTCATTTCCTTGAGGGCTTCAACAAGGCTTTCGACATCCTCCTCCTCAAAGAAGCCGTTATCAAAGCGGGAAAGCAGCTCCTGCTTTTCGTTTTGCAGCTTTTCAAAAAGGCGATGCTCAAATTCGCGCACCTCGCTTACAGGCACATTATCAAGCCATCCCTTTGTTACGGCATAGATAATTGCTACCTGACAACCCACAGACACAGGACTGTTGCGGTTTTGCTTTAGCACCTCAACAATTCTTTCACCAAGTGCTAAGCGAGCCTTGGTATCGGCATCCAAATCACTGCCGAACTGCGCGAAGGACTGCAGCTCGCGGTACTGCGAATAGATAAGCTTTAGTTCGCCCGAAACCTTTTTCATCGGCTTTAACTGCGCCGAGCCGCCAACACGGCTCACTGAGATACCTGGGTTTATAGCAGGCATTATACCCGCGTGGAAAAGCTCGGTTTCAAGGAATATCTGACCATCGGTAATTGAAATTACATTGGTTGGGATATACGCCGAAACATCGCCTGCCTGAGTTTCGATTATAGGCAGTGCTGTGATGGAGCCGCCGCCATATTCAGGCGCCACACAAGCCGCTCTTTCAAGTAAGCGAGAATGCAGATAGAACACATCACCCGGATATGCCTCGCGGCCGGGTGGTCTTCTAATAAGAAGCGAGAGTGCACGATAAGCAACAGCGTGCTTTGAAAGGTCATCATAAATAATAAGCACATCGCGGCCCTGCTCGCGGAAATATTCTGCCATAGCGCAGCCCGCATAGGGGGCTATATACTGAAGCGGCGCGCTTTCCGAAGCGGAAGCAGATACAACTATCGTGTATTCCATAGCGCCCGCCTTTTCGAGCTGATTTACTATTTGAACAACCGAAGTGCTTTTTTGGCCTATTGCCACATAGATACAAAGCACATCGGAATTTTTCTGATTTATTATGGTATCGATAGCGATTTCTGTTTTACCTGTCTGGCGGTCACCGATGATAAGCTCACGCTGACCGCGACCTATCGGTATCATACTATCAATAGCCTTGATGCCCGTTTGAAGCGGTACCGACACGCCCTTTCGCTCAATGATACCCGGCGCTTCGGACTCAATAGGATGAGTTTGGCTAGTTTCCACTGGGCCCTTACCGTCAATAGGCTCGCCGAGTGCATTAACAACACGGCCCAAAAGCGCTTCACCCACGGGAACGGATAAAACCTTACCCGTTCTGCGCACCTTTGTACCCTCGCGAATGTTATTATCATCCGACAAAACGGCAACCGATACCGTTTCCTCCTCAAGGTTTTGTGCAAGTCCTGCAGAGCCATCCTCAAACTCCAAAAGCTCGTTTGCCATACAGTCACGAAGACCGTAAACTCGGGCAATACCGTCACCCACCAGGATAACACTGCCCGTTTCCTTCATTTCTATATTTGAGCGGTAGTTTTTAATCTGCTCTTTAATTATATAGCTAATTTCTTGCGGTCTTTCACTCATCTGCTAATCACTTCCTTAATGTCAGATAGGTTTCGTTTGATACTACCATCCAGCAGCTTGCCATCTATTTCCACAACTAACCCGCCAAGCAGACTGCTATCCACCGCGGTTTCTAAAACTACTGTCTTGCCCGTGCGCTTTTCAAGCGCCGCTTTAAGTGATGCCTTTTGAAGCTCACTGAGCTCTACCGCGCTTAAAACCTTTGCAGTAGCGGTATTTTCTGCCCACTTTTTAAGCCGCTCAAATTCTTCGTGGCATTCATCAAAATCTGCAATTTTGCCGTGCTCACACAAAAGCTGCAAAAAGGACAGAATATGCCTGTCGATTCTACCGCCGAAGGCTTCCTCTAAAGCGGATATCCTCTCAGCTTTGGGGATGCTTGGAGACTGCAAAAAGCGGATATAGTCGGGGTTTTCATTGAAGGCACAAGCCACTCTCTCAAGGCTTTCGGAAAACACCTCAAGGCGGTTTTCCTCACGCGAGAGCATAAAAAGCGCTTCAGCATAGTTGTTACCTGTTGCTATCATCGCCGTCACCTATCTTCTCGATAAACGAATCGATAAATTCTTTATGGTCGTCCTGCGTTATCTCACGCTCCAAAAGCTTTTCGGTGAGAGCGGCGCCAACCTCTACTATCTGTGTCTTTATTGACTTTTCTGCCGCCTTTAACTGCAATTCGGCATTACTCTGTGCCTGACGGATTATCCCCTCAGCCTCAGCGCGAGCATCGGCAACGATTTTGTCACCTCGCTGCGTGGCGGTAGTGGCTGCTTCCTTAACTATTTCCTCGGCTTGGTCATAAGCGGTGCTTAGCTTTTCCTCAAGTTCACGCTTTTGCGCCTCGGCAGATGCTTTTGCATTCTCGGCGTCAAGATATTCGTTATCTATCTCCTCACGGCGTTTGTTTAGCATTTTTGTTACAGGACCATACAAAAATTTCTTGAGTATCAAAAACATCAGCGTGAGGTTAGCAAGGGATATGAGTATCTGCCAGATATTTACGGATATAATATCCAAGGATTGCATTTATACTTCCCCCGAATTATTTTATTGCGTTAAGCAAAATGTTTACAAATGTGTTGGGTGCTACAAATATAAGAAGAATAGCAATAACAAGCGCATATAGACCTGTGGTTTCTGCGATAGCGCAACCCATAAGCATAGTTGTTGTAACATCACCCTTGCACTCAGGCTGGCGGCCTATAGCCTCACAAGCCTTGGCAACTGCATTACCTTCACCGATACCGGGGCCTATACCTGCTATCATAGCGGCGCCCGCGCCTATAGCGCATCCTGATAAAATAAGACCGATTGCAAGTTCTAACATTTTTGTTTCCTCCGTTTATATAAAATTAATTTTTAGCCTTTTGTTGTTTCTTCGCAAGCCTTTTCGCCTTACGAGCCATAAAATCCTCTTCGGGAAATCCGCCCGACACATAAAGCATCGTGAGCATAGCGAAAATAAACGCCTGTAGCAGGCCGCTGAATAGGTCAAAGTAAAGCGACAACACAGCGGGCAGACCTATCTGCAAAAGCGGGAATTCTCCAAGAAAACCAGGCAACCGGCCGAGAGCGATATTTGAAAGCCCTTGAAGCGCTGTTGCGATAAGAATGCCGATTACCGAGCCTGAAAGCACATTTCCATAGTGGCGGAATGCCATAGAAATTGGGGTTGCAACCTCACTTATGATATTAAGCGGTGCCAGAAACGGAACGGGATCCCCAAAGCTTTTTGCATAATGCAGCGGACCGCATTTCATCTTATAATAGGTTATAAGTATAAACACAAGCACTGCCCAACCGCCAACAATATTGATATCCGAGGTGGGTGCATACATTCCAAGCAATGCGAGCAGACTCGAAAACGCCGAAAGCCCCATAATCGCGCCGATAAAGGGAGCAAATCCCATAAAGTATTCACCCATATTTGCCTTTATAAGCGAATTTGTTTTTTCAACTATCCACTCGGCGATAAGCTGCCTTTTAAGCTGCGCCTTCACCGAAAGGCCATGGGTGAAATAAAGGCAGAGGAAAAACAGTGATACCACAACTATACTCGAGTTAACCTGTGATTCTGTGATAGGCAGATTTTGCAGCGGCATAGGTATCGTGAAATATATGCGCGCGCCCGAAATTGCAATGCCATCGGAAGCAGGGGTTGTGAGCACCCTTAAAGCCATACCGAAAATCAGCGGTATTATAGCGCCGCAAAGCAACAAAATATCGGTTAATATAAAGCGCGTATTTCGTTTCTTTTCCATTCTCACCACACCTTCCAAATATTAGTATATATAAGTTAGTTAGTTTTTATTTGCTTTTTTATCTATTATTGGCCGCAGCATCACAGCTATTCGCGGAAAAAGCAAAGGAATAAGAGCTGCCACAGGATTAAAGAAGGGCACCAAAACGCCTACCATACCCAAAATAAATAGCGCAAAAAAGCGAAGTGTTTGCGAAGTCTTGAGCGTTTGGCGAGCCGCTTTTTCCTCTTGAAGCACCGCCTTTTGAACGCCAAGCCCCATACCAAGAAAATTCGCAACGCCCACGGCGCCGCCCCAGATGTTGCCAAGCAGAACTTCATAATTCCACTTGCCGATTATAAGAAACACCGCCTGCATGAGAACACTAAAAATAACAACAAAAGCGGCTATATATTTAGTTTCCTTTAAAACCGTTTTATCTATCTTCATAAATCTTCCAACACTCTCCCATTTTGTAATTATTTTAGCACATTAAGGTTTCAATGTCTATAACAAACATTTGTACAGCGTGAAAATTTTACAGTGGGTTATTGGTTTGTTAATAAATGAAAGCACCCTGATGGGTGCTCTAGTTTTCTTCGATTTTTATTTCGCCTTCGTTTTGTTCAAATTCCTTTATGCATTTTCTTATCAAATATAATATTTGTCCGTTTGCGGAACGACCTTCATATTTTGAAATATAGTGAAGCTTATAATGAAGCTCGGGATCTATTTCTATGCCTAAATGTTTGTTGTTCTTATTTCTCATAAAACCACACCTAAAATCTTAATTTAAGTTTATTTTAAGATGATTTTATGCTATAATGTGTACAGTATACTCATTTTGAGTATACTGATTAGGAGGTTTTATTATGAAAGTAGCAATAATAGGGTCAAGAAATTTAGTTGTTGATAATCTTGAAAAATATTTACCACTCGATACAAGTGAAATAGTATCGGGTGGAGCGATAGGTATAGATAGTTGCGCAAACGAATATGCGAAAAACAACGGATTAAAAATTACTGTTTTTTATCCTGATTATAAAAAATTCGGGAAAATTGCGCCACTAAAAAGAAATCTGCAGATTGTAGAATATGCAGATATTGTATATGCCTTTTGGGATGGGAAATCAAGGGGTACAAAATTTGTGATAGATAACTGCAAGGCATTGGAAAAAGCAGTTAAAGTATTTATTAAAAAATAGTTGCTTGTATAATGCCTTTTATAAGCCTCATCAATGTTTGTAAGATTCGCTCGGCGGCAACGCCGCCGACACGCACCCGGACTTTTCAGCCGTCCACCGGAAGGCTGAAATTTGCCCTATGGGCAAACCGTCCTTTTTGAATCTCGTACGGCAAAACAAAAAGAGCACCATATAGGTGCTCTTTTTGTTTTGGTGACCCGTACGAGATTCGAACTCGTGTTACCGCCGTGAAAGGGCGGTGT
>CAZIXG010000059.1:4325-6994 GCA_964543305.1 uncultured Ruminococcus sp. | reverse complement strand
GGATCGAACCGACTACCTCTTGAATGCCATTCAAGCGCTCTCCCAGGTGAGCTACACCCCCATGATTTAAGTAAGAAGTAATAGTGAATAGTGAAAAAGTTGAAAACCTTTAGCAAAATATATGTTATCATAAGAAGTATGAAAAATCAAGCAGAAAATGTGTGTACTTGACTTTTTATATGTTTTGTTTTAAAATCAAGCAGGTAATATGATATTATTCTATTTATATAGAGGAGTATATATGAAAAAGTTTTTAGAAAAGGCAAAGCATATTTTTGTGCAAGGATTTTATGCAGTGCTCACCTTTATAATTCAGCACAAGATAACATCAGCTATGGTTTTAGGTGTTGTTGCGGCAGTGGTTGCAGTAAGCATCGTTTTAACAAGCGTGCTTTCGGTACCAACGGCAGTTGACTTGGTTAGCTCTTCTGATGATACTGTATCCGAAATCGAATCGGTGCCAGAAATTTCATCCGAGCCTGAAATTTTACCAGAGCCACAAGAAGTGGTTTCAAGCGAAGCTCCACCCGAGAGCACCGTTTCCTCTGAGGTGCCTGTAACTTCAACACCGGTTGTAGTAACACAGCCTGCAGACTTCGAATACAAATATAATCCGAATATGACTCCTGATAACAATGTTTTCCTTGATGCCCTTGAATACACAGGCTATAATCTCACCGCACAACGCAACAGTGGACTTATGTGGGCTTCGGGTAGCAATTATGTGCTATCCTCCCGAAAGCGCGGTCTTGGATGGCTTTCAAACATAACCTATGATGATTATGGCAGAGCAAGCGGTTATGAAGTAACCGAACAGGGACTGCCAAACATTGCGCATTTTGAGCAAATGGGCCTTGTTTGCGCGACCTATGCGACATATGTTTACTTTAACTATCTGCCAAATGTTGCAGGAATCGATACCTCCGCCCTCGCCCGCCCCGCGAAATCATACAGCGCTAACGACTGGTATATAGCAGGCAAGCAGTGGGTGGATGCAGGTTATTCACGCTATATAGACTTTACCGCAAGTGATGGCGGCAGCATATATAACGACATTCAATTCAGCCCCGCCGAGCAGATACCGATAGGCTCGCTTATAATTCTTTGTGACTGGTATAACAGAAGCGAGTGGTGCTCACACATCTGCATTTATGCGGGTTATATGAACGGCTACCACTGGGTAACCCATGTGGGCAACGAAAACGGACCTGAGTTCTGCGCTATTGAGCGAATGAACCGCAAGCCGCATCCGCAGTGGCCCATAGCAGTTATAACCACTCCCTCTAATCTCAATTTTGATGAGCCCGTAGAAACACCCGCTGAATAATAATTAAAGCCTCTGCTTGAAGCAGAGGCTTTTTCTTTTAGAAATATATTTCGTTGTTATATTTAGTGGGAAGTCCCTCACGATAAATATGTGAGTCATTTGAAAATGTTAGTATTTTAGGCAAAATATAACCGTCACACTCAGGGAATTCTATCACGGTCAAATTAGAATGACTTATATCAAAGCGGGTGCAGAAGGTTGGGTATGGTATCAAGGATAAGGCACTTAAAAAGCCTGGACCAAAGCCCTGATGCGCAAAAAGAGCTATTCTTTTGTTGCCGCATTCGCTTGATTTATACATACCTTTTTCTTCATCGTATGTAAAGCCGAGCTTTGATAAAAAGGCATATGTTTCACGCTTTATGCGGTCTATTCCTTCTTTGAAGGTTGTATTGGCAAAATCGGGGTGCTCAGCCCAGTTTTCGCCAAGGTCGCGAACCGACTTTGAAGCAAAGGCTTCTATATAATCTTTCATGGTGAAAACCCACGATCTGCCGCCTGTACCGTTGGGCAGCATAAAATTCTCCGCAGCGTATCTTTCATTGCACCAATCAAGAATAGTGAAATCTTTTTTGAGCAGTTCACAAGTAGGCTTAGCGGTTAATTTTGCACGCTCGGAGCTTGAGGCGTAAATTTCATCAATTCCATAGAGTGCCAAGCGCTTTGAGAGTGCCTCTGCCTGACGCTCACCCAAAGGGGTAAGGCTATCGGGGTTATAAATCGGATCGCCGTGTCTTACATAAAAAAACAACATATCTTTTTCTCCTTTAGATTAATATTAAATTCCCTTTAATCAGCTTGAAATTACAACTAGCCTGTCTTAGTGCGTTAACAGCAGCATTGCCACAAACAAGAATGCTATCACCCATGAACTGCCCTTAATCTTTTTAAAGTCGCCCGTGAAAACGCTTATAACGATATAAGAAATAAGGCCGAAGGCGATACCATAAGAAATATTGTATGTAAATGGCATCACCGCAAGAGTGAGGAAAGCGGGAACGGAAATTTTAAAGTTATCCCAGTCGATATTCTTAACCGAGCCCATCATAAGGATGCCAACATAAATAAGCGCCGCCGCTGTGGCGCAGCCCGGAACCAGCTGTGCTATCGGGCTTAAAAACATTGCTATAAAGAAGAATGCGCCGCAGAAAACCGAGGTTAGTCCCGTTCTGCCGCCTGCCGCAACACCTGCATTTACCTCGCTGAAGGTGGTAACGGTAGAGGTGCCGCAAATTGCACCTGCGCTTGTTGCGATAGCGTCTGAAAGCATTCCGCGGTTCATATTGAGCGGCTCGCCCTTTTCATCCAGCAAATCTGCGCGCTCGCAAGCGGCATAAAGGGT
>CAZIXG010000059.1:0-4315 GCA_964543305.1 uncultured Ruminococcus sp. | reverse complement strand
GGTGCCAAGAGTATCAAACATATCAACCATACAAAACGCAAGTGCGGTTGTTACAATGGTAAGAATTAAATTAGCATTTCCATGCTCTGCTTTAAAGGCAGAAAAGTCAAATCCCTCTGTGAAAACCTTGCCAAAGGACTGTGTGCCGAACTCGCTAAAAGCTTCTATGGGGCTTATAAAAGAGATATTAAGTCCCTCATAAAAGCCTTCAACTGTAAGCCCTAAGAGATAATATAACGCCATACCGCCGATAATTCCTATAAGCACCGCACCGCGAAGCTTTTTTTGTGCCATAATAACAATTGCCAAAAAGGTGCAAAGAGTTACTATCATTGGCATAATGTCGCCCCAGCTTCGATTTAAGAGATTAAAAGAAGCAAGGTCCACGCAGGTGGATGTGTTAGGTACAACTATGCCCGCATTTTGAAGACCTAAAAGCGCGATAAAAAGGCCTATTCCCGCAGGAATTGCAACCCTTACGGCTTGTGGCAGAGCATCAAAAATTTTTTTGCGAAGCCCTGTTACGGTTAAAAGGATAAAGGTAACGCCCTCTATAAGAATGAGCACTAGCGCATTGGCATAGGAAAAGCCAAAGCCTATGCAGACAGTATATACAAAAAAGGCGTTAAGTCCCATTCCGCTCGCCTGAGCTAATGGTAAATTAGAAAGCAGTCCCGCAAGGACTGTTCCTATAACGGCAGAAATTGCGGTTGCTATGTAAATCGCACCATAGGAAACACCCAGCGGATTTGAGCCGTCACCAAACGGGTCGGCAAACATATTGGCATTAACCATCAAAATATAAACCATTGCAAAAAAGGTGGTCATACCCGCAATAAATTCGGTTTTAACCGTTGTTCCTCTCTCTTTAAGCTTAAAAAACCGTTCCATTGTTTCTCTCCTTTTATATTATGGAATATATTATATCATATATTTCGCAATTTTCCACATTTTTCTTTCGCATTCTTAGATAAAAAACGGCTTGAAGCAAAAACCTCAAGTCGATATAATATTATTCAAATTTAATCAATTTTACTTTTCATAATGTTTTCTGCATTTTTAGATACTTATTGTATGTAGACTTATAGTGTTCAATTCTAATATAATTAAAATTAGGAGGATTACGATTATGGATATTATAAAGGTTTTTGGTGCTAACTTGAAGAAATATCGTACTGCTATGGGAATATCTCAAGAATCCTTTGCTGATAAATGCGGCATGCATCGCACATACATTAGTGCTATTGAGTGTTATCGTAGGAGTATCTCTCTTGAGAACATTCAGCGAATTGCTGATGCACTTGAAATTGATACATATAAATTGTTTATGGAGGAATAATGATGGAACATAGAAACAGAGCCACAGGGTGGCAACACGCTAAGCTATCTGGCCATAAAAACGAGGATTTGGTAAAGATGTTGCTTGATGAAGACACAAAATATGCCAGCTTCTTTCTCGATCGAATCGGCTTTGGTAATGACAGAATTGATTGCACAAGCGTGGGTGGTTTGCGAGAAAAGAATGTTCCGAGTGTTACAGGACGCAGAAAAACAAAATCAAAAACCGATTTGAAAGTGTTTTTGACAAGCGGAAGCACTATTAATGTTTCTGTAAAAAAGAGTCTTGGCGGACAGGTGTACTATGTGCGCCCGGGCATCTTCATCGATACTTTCGAAAAACAATTTAACAAAAGTATACCTGCTTCTGTTCAGCGTGCCATTAATTTGTTTTGGGCTTCAGCAGACGATGCAATTAATATTATTGAGAACTATGCTGATCGTAGCAATAAAAAAGCTTTTGATTTACAAATTAAGCATGCAAGCTTGAACGCAACCACATTGATGGCATATAACAAGGAATTATACTATGATATGCTAAAATGGTTTGCTGATAATTCGTATGAAATTGCAAAATTGTGTTTTTCAATGGGAGCTGTTCGCGATTCCGACGAATGGTCCGACTATATTTGGTATAAAAACCTTATTGGTGAAAACGATGTTGATAATATTTTCTTAATTGAGGAAATATGTACTGCATCTGCTCGTTTTGCAGATGAACGGACCTTTTATGGTGATAATTACGGCGGTACAACCATTCAGTTGCCTTTTGGATTTGTTGAATGGCATCACGGTCAACTTCAATTCCATCACAAATACAATCGAATAATCAGCCTTTTTGAATGATTTGTACTCATAGCTAAAGCTTTTTGGAACTACCGGCATTGCCGGCAGTATTCGTTACACAATAAAAATTGAAGCCACCTTAATTGGTGGCTTCTTTTTCGTTTAACGCCAAAAGCATTTGTTTAGCTATTGCCATAGAAAGAAGAGGCGGAACGGCGTTGCCGATTTCAAGTCGTTTCATTCCATCTGCTCCATAAAACTTATAGTCGTCCGGAAAACTTTGTAATCTCGCGCCTTCTCTTATAGTCATTGCACGAGAGTCTCGCGGGTGTATACAGCGAGAAGATGAAGGGCATGCGAAATTTCTCGTAATCGTTGTTGATGGTCTGTCCCACCATAGTTTTGAATAAGTGTTACTATAACCACTCTTTGGACGAATATCTTCGGGAAGATCATCTTTGCATTGACCATCCTTTAATGTCTTCATTATTCTCACCAAGTGAGCCCCATTTTTAGGTGCATTATGTTCTGTTAGTTTTTGTCCGCTGGCTCTAACGAAATGTAAAAAATCGTTATCAGCTTCAAAAGCATATTCTTCACAAGATTGTCCGCTATTTAAAACCGGCAAATCACCTATAGCTTGCCGAAGAGTAACATAAGGTTTCAACCCCGCACCATGAGTAGGAGCTGGGTACTCAAAGTTGTTATCTCCTCTAAAGCCCACCAATATAACTCTTTCCCTATGTTGAGGAACACCATAGTTAACGGCATCGAGAATCTGGTGCTTCAAAATATATCCTATTTCTTCAAATTCTTTTTTTACTCGCTCAAAAAACCTTCCTTTGTCCATACTTAGTATACCCATAACATTTTCAAATACAAACGCTTTAGGTTGAAGTATAAGTAGTATGCGTTTGTATTGCATAAAAAGGTTGGCACGATCATCAATCCGTCTCTTCCCGAGAGTAGAATATGATTGGCAAGGAGGACCGCCGACAACAATATCTATCTTTCGACTCCCGAGTATTTCTTTCAACCTTTTTGCCGTCAAATCATTAATATCACAATTTATCATTGATACATCCGGATGATTTAATGAATATGCAATGGAAATATCTTTTTCGATTTCATTGGCGGCAACGATTGAAAAATCTGTTAGTTTTGAGAAGCCAAAGCTGAGTCCGCCAACTCCAGCAAAAAGATCAATAACATTATATTTCGGCATTATCTTCCCTCCGTTTAATGCAACCGCCAACCGTTATTTGCCTTCGCATTATTTATTCCTTTTTTGTTTCATTCATAAACTCTAAGCATAATGTCACAGCTCTTTTGAGTTGTGATTTGATGAACATTGAACTTTCCTTAAATTCCTTATTTTCCTGAAGCTTTTCTAAAGAATTATCATCTAATGTGTCAACACCTAACATTCTATATACTCTACCGCAACGAGAAATCACATCTTTTGCAGATCTTGTTCCCATATGTTTTTCTATGATAAGCCACTTAACTAATTTAGCGGAATCCATAATAGGCCTCCCAAAATTTTCTGTAATAAGTATATCATAGTTTGACGTCAACGTCAAGTTATAAAGATTGATTTGGCTATTGCAAATAGTTTTTCCAATAATAGACACCCAAAAATATAAGTGGCTTGCAATCAAACGATTTCAAGCCACCCAAAAGCAGATTGATTTTATTCAAATTCTATTGTTCCAACAGGCTTTGGTGTGAGGTCCATAAGCACGCGGCTGATGCCCTTCACCTCGCTTGTTATACGAGCGGTGATGTGGTGCAAGAGTGCATAGGGAATTTCCTCAATAATTGCGGTCATAGCATCGGTTGTGTTAACCGCGCGGATAATTGCGCACCAACCATCAAGGCGCTTGCCATCTATAACGCCAACGGCGGTCATATCAGGCACAGCAATGAAATACTGCCATACCTTGCCTGCAAGACCGTTTTTATCAAATTCCTCGCGCAAAATTGCATCTGCTTCGCGAAGAGCGTGCAAGCGTTCGCGGGTGATAGCGCCAAGGCAACGAACGCCAAGTCCAGGGCCTGGGAAGGGCTGGCGGTAAACCATACCGTGGGGAAGACCTAATGCCTCGCCCACAACGCGAACCTCATCCTTATAAAGCAGCTTTACAGGCTCAACAAGCTCCATTTCCATATCCTCTGGCAGACCGCCAAC
>CAZIXG010000058.1:0-7000 GCA_964543305.1 uncultured Ruminococcus sp. | reverse complement strand
TTCACTTATTACCGTGAACCTCGGATTTTTTAGACTGTTTTTTTACAGCCCCTTTATTAATTATAAATATATCCGTGTGCTACATTTGGGTCATAAAGATAGAAATACGGATATTCTTCTAAATAGTCATAAAGCGCGTCATAGGCTTTTTGCTCGGGTATGGTAAACCCTGAAATACCCTTGCGTTTTTCATTTGCTTTAAGGTCCTCTGCTGTAAAAATCTTATCAGAGTCAATGTTGTCAAAATATTCATATCTGTAAAACTGATAAAGATAATCCTTGGCTATCAATGCCACATCATCATTTTCGTCTTTTGCGAGCTGTGTGATATAGGGGACACCCTCGTCACCAAGCTCGTATAAGGCTTCAATATCTATATTTGGCAGAGAGCCGTCTACATATCGGTCATAGTTGAATTTTGCGGCAAAAGCGTTAACGTTAACTGTACCCAGTATCATCAAAACACAGCCCGCCGCCACAAGAGCGGTTTTAAGCACCTTCACCTTGGGAATATAAACCTTAAGCAAAACGCTTATGAACACAACTCCCAGAAACATCATAAACGCGCTTGTTGTTATTCTGAGCACCGTCATACCAAAGCTTTCAATATAAAGCACCATCTTAGAAAGTGCAGTGGCTATTATAAGCATTGTAAAAAGCGCTATAAAGGTGCTCATTATCTTTATTGGCATACCGGTCTTGCCATCCTTTTTAGTGGAAAGGCCTAACGATAAATAGATGATAAACAAATTAATCGCCGCAATAGCTGCCATTTCGAAGAAGCCTCGGCGGGCATACTCTGATGCTGTGAAATCATAGCCCTCGGGCAAAAATCCGCTGAAGGCGCTGAAAAAATAGGCAAGCTGAGAATATAAATAAAGCAGATATAAAACTGAAATAACCGATAGGAATGAGATTATATAGATATTATCTATTCCATTAAAATTATTCTGCTTAAGCTCACCTACACGCTGCTTTCTGAGGGTGAATCCATAGGAAATCACAAATAAGCAAAGACCAACACCAAAAATTGCTTTTAGCAGGGTTTTAAATGTGCTTGCTAATATGTATGTGAAAAATCCTTCAAAGGCGGTGTCAGAGGATATAAGCAGAGGGACTATTATAATCAGCACGGGTATAGCGCAGGCGATACCTACAAGAGCCTTAACAAAGCCTTTTTTGTCACCATCGGAGCTGGTAAAAAGAGATTTTACCGAAATAGTAATATTAGAAATCGAGCCAAAGGAGGATTTTAAAATTCCTGCAAAAAAGCCGACATCGCTAGCGGCTTCTTTATTAGCGGTAAGACCGTGCAGAAACACAAGACTAAGTATTAATATTTCTAAAAAAGAGAAAAATTTCACACTGCTATTAGAGGTCATAAAAAAGCATACACAGTTTCCCGCTGCAAGCAGTCCGCAAATAATGGGGAACGCCTTGAGTCGTCGTCCGCAGAAAAAATATACTGCCAATACAACGAGCATTAAAACTGCTGAAATGCTAAAACCAACCGCAAAGCCGCCAAAGATGCCAAAAATCGACATAAGGATGCTTGAAATCAATGCAAGAACTGAAAAAATTATATCGCGGCGCTCGATTTCAAAGGGTTCGGGAATTACCCTTTCGCCAAAATAATTTATTGAAGGGGACTGATTTTCTTTTATGTTTCCCTGATTTTCCATCACTCTTCCTCCTTTATGTAACTTATAATATCTCCTGGCTGGCAGTCAAGCGCTTTACAGATAGCCTCCAAGGTGGAAAACCGCACTGCTTTTGCCTTGCCTGTTTTAAGCACCGAAAGATTTGCGGGTGTTATTCCGATTTTTTCAGCAAGCTCCAAGGAGGTCATTTTCCTTACCGCCAGCATAACATCAAGATTAATTTCTATCATTTTGTGGCTCCTTATATAGTTAAGTCGTTTTCTTCGCGTAATGCCACTGCGTTTTGCATAACATTTTTAATTATGCGAAGCATAAGCCCCATAAAGCCCGCGGCTATAGCAACGAAAAGAAATGGAACATAAAAGATGCCGCCTGCCAGTGTTATTATTGAAACTGCAAGGCAGCACCAAGAAATTCTTCTAAGTGCCTTAGTGTTATATTCTGTGAATATTTCATCACTCTTTATGTTGAAAAGCAGTTTTATAAGATTATATAAGGTAATATAGGCAAAAACAGCACTTGGGTAAAAACAACCGCAGAACACAGTTAAAATATGCTTTATAACTGAAATTTCTGCCCAGCCGCGGTATTTTGTAAACCAAATTTCCACTATCCAAGGACCTATGAAAACAAGGGCGGTTAAAATCGCCAAAAGTATAAAACAAATAATTATCGATAATGTTACCGAGCGTTTTGCGTTCCACATAAAAATTTCCTCCAAATCCTTTTTCTGATATCATAATATCATAGGAATTATTGTTTGTCAATAACAAAATTATCGAAAAACGATAATTTTTTACTGATAAACAAAAAGGTAGGAAAAATCAATTTCATTTACCACCTAAAAAAATCCCCGACTACTGTCGGGGATTTTATATATAAAAGGGGCAACTATCGGTAATTTAAAGATAGGCGGCCGCTACCGCCGATAAAGCAGGATATCCTTTACTTACCCCTGCTTTATTCTATGCTTTAATTTTCGATTGGTGACTTTCTTATAAACAGAACGCCCAGAGTATCAGCGCCGCAGTGTGAGGAAATGGTGCAGCCTGCGCGGGTGAGGAAGATTTCCTTAAAGATACCCGTTTCCTTAACCTGCTCCACAACCGCGTTAACGATAGCCTCGTCACAGCCTGCGTGGGTAACAAATACGCGCGCGGGGTCAATACTTTCTTTATCTGCAAGTCTTTCAGCAACATATTCATTAAGCACCTTGCCAAACATACCGCGGTATTTTTTGCCAACGCCCATAGCGCCGCCGCAAACCTCGATGCAGGGCTTTAATTTGAGCAGATTAGCGCCAAGCATTGCAACGGCAGAGCATCTGCCGCCCTTGTGTAGATATTCAAGGTTGTCGATAATGAAGGATGCATCAACACAGGGAACAAGCTTTTCAACCTCCTCTGCTATAGCCTTAGCCTCCATACCGCTTTTTGCCATCTCGGCTGCAGCGACTACTAACAGTCCGCCGCCCGTGGAAAGGTTTTTGGTGTCGATAACATAAACATTATCGAATTCAGCCGCAGCAAGGCAGGTATTGCTATATGTGGAAGACATACTTGAGCTTATGGTGAAGTGGATAACCGCAGCGCCATCGGCAGTGAGCTCTTTGAAATAATCTATGCATTCACCCACATTAGAAGCGGTAGTCTTGGGCAGCTCGCCTGTTTTTTTGTGGTGAGCATAAATATCATCGGGAGTAATATCAATGCCGTCACGGTAAACTTCGGTGCCAAGTGTTATGCCAAGAGGAATTGTGCGAACATTATAGCGTTCCTTAAGCTCTGCACTTAAATCGGTAGTGCTATCACTTGATATAATAATATTAGCCATATTTATACCTCCAAAAGTTGATTTGCCAACAAAAACATTATATCACCAATTATCTCATAACACAACACAAAATTTTTGTAATAAATTTGTAATACAAATTTTAGGAATATGTGATATAATATTCCAAGAGGGGATGAAAAATGTCGTTTTTTAAAACAAAAAGCAATATTGTTTTCAGCATAGTTGTCTTTTTGTTGGTAATCGCTATTGCTCTTTTGGGTTTTGTGGTATACCGCCAGAATGATGAGTATGTGAAAGCAAGCACAAGTCTCACAGATAACGAGGCACTGCTTGCCGAGGCTGAAAGTAAGATAAGTGAGTATTCTGCCGAGCTTGAAAAAAGCCGTGCCGAGGCACAGGCAAGCGCGCAAAAGCAAAGCGAGCTTGAATCGCAGCTTCAGTCTGCTATAGATGAAAAGCAAAAGCTGGAGCAGGAAAATTCAGGGCTCAAAAAGCAGATTGAAGAGCTCACTGTCAGAAAAGAGCTGCAGCGCGAGATAGCGCTTAACAATGTTAATCAAGCAGATGCCGCCGAGGGTGGCGTCTGCTATCTTACTTTTGATGACGGTCCCTCCGATAACACCCTCAAAATTTTAGATATTCTTGATAGCTACGGCATAAAGGCGACCTTCTTTGTGGTGGGAACCGCAAAGACAGATTATCTTCCGATAATTCAATCAAAAGGCCATGCGATAGGTCTTCATTCCGCAACACATAGCTATTCACAAATTTATGCAAGTGTGAGCAGCTATCTCGGCGACCTTAAGGGCATATCTGATATCGTTCACAGTAAAACGGGAATCAGAAGTAATGTAATTCGCTTCCCGGGCGGCAGCAGTAACTCTGTGAGCCGAAAATACTGTGAGGGCATTATGACCGAGCTTACCACTCTTTTGCCCACTATGGGTTATTCTTATTACGATTGGAATGTGTCCTCAGGGGATGCCTCAGCAAAAAGTGTGCCCGCCGCGACCATTGTGAGCAATGTGTTAAACGGCGCGCGCGGCAAAAGCAGTATATGCGTGCTTATGCACGATACCTCCGCTAAGGGCACCACAGTTGAAGCACTACCTTCTATGATAGAGGGGCTTCACGCTATGGGATTTCGTTTTGCACCGCTCACTGCTCAAGTTTACGGCTTTCATCAGTCGGTTATAAACTGACATAATTTTCTTGACAATATTCACCGCTAAAGTTAGAATTATTAGGTACCTAATCTGACTTCGGCGGTGATTTTTTGAAATTGCAATCTTTAAGGGTTGTGAGCGGCGTTATGTATTTTCTGTGCGCTGTTGCGGCGGTGGGGCTTATAATTCCAAGCTTTACCACAATTCGCTTTTCCCACGGCGAAAATTTCATAACTACATTTATAATATTTGCTTTAGGCTTTATGGCTTCAAGGATTTTGTGTATTGGTGCGGATAGTGCTAAAGCCAAAAAAATTATGAAAAGAACATTTATATGGCTTTTTTTAATTTATGTGATGGTGGTAATTGACTTCACCTTAGTAAGCGAAAGCTTTGGAAGAAGCCTTTCTAATATATTCCTGCTTGATAAAGGTGATGCAAAAGAATATATCAGTGAAAACACAAATTTCGTGCCCTTTAGAACGATAAAGCTTTATTTGAACGCGCACACTAAGGGCAATATTGAGCCTTATATTGTGGCTGAAAACCTGCTTGGCAATTTTTTCATTTTTATGCCCTTTGCGTTTTTTGTTCCTATCGCTTTTTGCAGAGTAAATTCTGCTCTTAAATTTTTAGGTGTTATAAGCCTAACAGTGGTTATTATTGAGCTTTTGCAGATAGTGTTTTTAACAGGCTCTGCAGATATTGATGATTTTATACTTAATGTTCTGGGCGCAATGTTGGCATATGGCGTGCTTCGGATAAAATTGGTAAAAAGGTTTGCTGATAGAGTTTTAAGGAAGGGTGAAGAAGGTGAAGGTTAAGGCATATGCCAAGATAAATTTTACCCTTGATATTATAGGTAAAAGGAATGATGGCTACCACCTTATAGATTCGGTGATGCAGTCGGTATCCCTTTCGGATGAGCTTTCTGTGGAAAAAGCGGATGAAATCACCGTGGAATGCGGAAACCGCGAAATCTGTGGCGAGGATAATATAGCCTACAAGGCGGCTAAAAGATTTTTTGAGTATGCGGGTATTACGGGCGGCGTTAAAATCATTATCGAAAAGCACATACCCTTAGCCGCAGGACTTGGCGGCGGCAGTGCAGATGCCGCGGCGGTGATATGCGCCCTTAATAAAATTTACGACACCAAGCTTTCGGTATCGCAGCTTCAACAAATCGCCCTCACGGTAGGCGCCGATGTGCCGTTTTGCATTAGCGGTGGCACCGCAAGGGTTGGGGGAATAGGGGAGGTTATAAAGCCTGTTAAAGCCTGCCCCGACTGCACCCTCATTTTAATAAAGCACGGCAACAAGCTTTCCACTGCCGATATGTATAAAAAAATCGATAGTGCGCCTGCGGTATGCCGCAACACACCTGATACGGTGGATGCACTGTCTTGTGGCTCGCTCTATAAATTATCAAAGAATATAGGCAACGCTTTCAGTGAGGTTTGCTTTGATGAAGCCTTGATAAACGATATTAAAGCCACCTCGCCGCTTGCAGTATCCCTTTCGGGCAGCGGCCCCACTGTTTTTGCGGTCTTTGAGGATAAAGCTAAGGCAGATGCCGCAGCAGACACACTGGGGCGCCTAGGCTATAGCCCGATTATTGCAAATCCTGTAAAATGCGGAATAGAATTTGAATAAAAAAATTAACTCCTGCCAATATTTTCCTTGAAAGTATTTTGACAGGAGTAATTCTTATGAAAGAAAATATTAGAAAAAATATTGAGCTTGGAGTGTTGTTCGGACTTATTTGTGCCATAACGCTCAGCTTTGCCCGATTTGAGGTGCGTTGTGATGAACTGCGAAAGAATGTTTTGCGGCTTCATATAATTGCAAATTCCGATGAGGCGGCCGACCAAACGCTAAAGCTTGCAGTGCGCGATAAAATTCTTGAAAACACCTCAACACTTTTCGAAAACTGTAAAGAGCTTAGCGCCGCTGAGACCGCCGCACAACAAAATCTCGATTTAATTGCTAATACCGCTCAGGAGGTAATCACCGAAAACGGAGCTTCGTATGGCGTGGCGGCGAGTGTTGGGGATGCTTACTTTGGCACAAGAGAGTATGATGATTTCACATTGCCTGCGGGCACATACCGCTCGCTAATTGTAACCCTCGGTGAGGGCAAAGGTAAAAACTGGTGGTGTGTTGTTTTCCCAAGCGTGTGTCTGCCCTCGGCGTCGGATAAGGCAGAGCTTAGCGACAGTGTTTCAGCGCAGAGCGCTAAAGTGGCTGAAAACCCGCAAAAATATGTGATGAAATTCAAAACTGCAGAGATTTATGAGGAAATTAGGCAGTATTTTGCAAGAAATAATAAAAAATAAAAAATTTTACTTGCTTTTTGCATCTTGATGTGATAATATTCTA
>CAZIXG010000057.1:0-7029 GCA_964543305.1 uncultured Ruminococcus sp. | reverse complement strand
TTTTTTCTGCAATATCCTTACGGCCTTCGGTTTTAAGAAACTCAAGCTCATCCTGAAGCTTTTTTAAACCATCGTCAGTAATTTTAATTGCCTTAGCCAATTTAATAACCACCTTTAATAATTTTAGTGAGAAATCGCTAACAATTCAATATTATATTATTTATTAAAGCAGATGTCAGGAAATTATTTATTAATATAAATATTCTTGACAAGGGGTGTAGAATAATTATATACTATAACTTGTGATAAAGCACATTTTCGAGGTGCGTGTATGGATTTTTTGGTAAAAATTCGAAAAAGCGTTATGCTTTTTGTAAAAATAATGATAATAACTGCCGTAACGGTAGGCTTTATTCAGGTTTGGATAACAAGCTATGTAGAGTCTTTGTTTAGCAACAAGGGTAACTATGTGGTTATTTTTTCGTATGTCTTGTTGTTCATAACCTTTTCTTCACTTTACGGCGCATTTAATATTGGTGTTTACCGAATACACGAAATAATTTATAGTTTTTCGTTGGCTGTAATATTTACCAATGCGATAATGTATCTTGAGCTTAGTCTTATCGCCCGCGACCTTGTTAATTTAGGGCCGATGGTATTGGGCGTTATTTATCAAATATTAGTTGTGGCACTGTGTTCGTGCTGTGCTAATGTTATTTATTTTAAGCTTTACCCCGCGAGGCGGGTAGTGGCAGTTTTCGGTGATGATGTTTCGGGCTTTGAGCTAATTCAAAAAATGAGCCGAATTTCAGAGCGTTTCCATTTTGAATGCGGTTTAAATGTCAACCGTACCGATATGGAGCAAATAAAGCGTAAGATAGATAAATACGATGCTGTTGTTATTTGCGGTATTGATAAAAATTTGCAAAAACAAATTATTTCATATTGCTATAGCCAGCAAAAGCGTTCATATCTGTTGCCCGATATTACCGATATTATAATCAACAACAGCTATGATATTCAGATAAGTGATACACCCGTTTTAATGAGCCGCAATCGCGGCCTTACCTTGGAGCAGCGCGCCGTAAAGCGTATTTGTGACATATTCTTATCTGCTATAGGCATTATCATTTCAAGTCCGTTTATGCTTATCTGCGCTATTGCTATTAAGCTGGATGATGGCGGTCCGATTTTATTTAAGCAAAACAGAATCACCCAAAACGGTAAGATTTTTAATATATTAAAGTTCCGCTCTATGGTAGTAGATGCTGATAAGGATGGCGCCAAAAAAGCGGTTAGTGATGATGACCGCATAACCCGCGTGGGCAGGATTATCCGCGCCTGCAGAATGGACGAATTGCCGCAGTTGTTTAATATTTTAAAGGGCGATATGTCTATGGTTGGTCCTCGCCCTGAAAGAATTGAAAATGTTTACGAGTATTCAAATAAGTATCCTGAATTTGAGCTTCGCCACCGCGTAAAAGCGGGACTTACAGGCTTTGCTCAGCTATACGGCAAATATAACACAACCCCTGAGGATAAGCTCCATATGGACCTTATATATATTGAAACCTATTCGCTTTTGCTTGATTTAAAGCTGCTTATCCTTACTTTTAAGGTGCTGTTTATGAGAGAGAGCACTGAGGGCTTTAACGAAAGCGCAAATAAAGATGTTCGTTCATCTAATTCGTTAAGATATGAAGGAGAAGATAAAAATGAGCTTTGATGCAACACTTGTGGTAATGGCGGCAGGTATGGGCAGTCGCTTCGGCGGACTTAAGCAGATAGAACCCATCGGTCCCGAAGGACAGGCGCTCCTTGATTTCTCGGTTTATGATGCAAAGGAAGCCGGCTTCAACAAGGTGGTTTTTATAATTAAGCACGAAATAGAGGAAGATTTTAAAAAGTATGTAGGCAATAGAATAGAAAAGCTTATCGATGTTGAATATGCTTTTCAGGAAACCTATATGCTGCCCGATGGATTTAAATGTCCTGAGGATAGGGTGAAGCCATGGGGCACAGCCCACGCAATTTATTGCTGTAAGGATATTGTGAAAACTCCGTTTGCAGTAATAAATGCTGATGATTATTACGGTAAGAGCGCATTTAAGAAAATTTACGACCATCTGCGCGAGCAGAAGGGCGATTACTGTATGGTAGGCTTCCGCCTTCAAAACACACTTACCGAAAACGGCACAGTTTCCCGAGGTGAATGTACAGTTGAAAACGGATATCTTAAGGGAATTGTTGAGCGCACAAAGATAATAGACTGTAAATATACAGAAGATGATATTAACTGGACTGAGCTTCCCTCGGATACTGTGGTATCAATGAATATGTGGGGCTTTACCACCGATATTTTTGATTACATAGAAAACGACCTCGTTGATTTCTTTAATGAAAAAATCAATGTGCCTAAGTCTGAATGCTACCTGCCCGCTGTTGTTTCAAATTGCTTACAGCGCGGCCAGAAGCAGGTGGCAGTTTTGGTGGCTGAGGATAAGTGGTATGGCGTTACATATAAAGAGGATAAGGCTCAGGTTGTAGCCGCCATAGCCGAAAAAATAAATGTCGGCGAATATGAAGGAATTTAGAGGAATATTTATGAACAAAAAGCTGATTATTAGTATATCTGCTGCGGTGTTGGCAGTTGTTTTGATTATAGTGGGCGTTGTTATAGTTAAGAAGAACAATGAATTTAATGTTGAAAATATAGATGATTTAAAACCTGTTAAACGCGGCATAGTTTATTTTGAAAATCAAACTGCCGCTCAGGGTGATACTGTTAGGATTCCGATTAAGATTAAAAGAAATCCCGGAATTTGGGGCGGCCAGATAACGGTTGATTTTGATGATAATGCGCTGGAATTTGTTTCCTGCAGTAATGGTGAGGTGTTTGATGAATGCGAAGCCAACGGCGAAGAAACAGCCGTTAATCTGCTTGTTACTCAAAAAAACATTAAAAACTCCAAGGAAAATGATGTTATCGCATACCTAACCTTTAAGGTTAAGGATGATGCTCTTGTTAAAAAACACGAAATCACGATAAACGAGAGAACGAATTTCTGCAATATAAAAGGTGCTCTTGTAGAGCCTGAATATAAGGTTGGAATTATTAAGGTTGAATAACTAAATAAAACGCATCTTCGGATGCGTTTTATTTTTTCATTTTTATTAAGTGCACTCGCATATAATTGATTAGTATTATGAAAGGCGAGATAAAAATGAAAGAATTTTACCCTGAAGGCTACCTGATAAATAAAATTGAAAACAAAAAATATATGCTAAACGAAGCTAACCTTGCTGCCGCACAAGCAAACGAGGAAATACTCGAAGGTAATGTTTTGATGTGTGATGCGCGGCACGATTTAATAGTTGACCTTGGGTGTATGAAAGGGATAATACCGCGCGAGGAAGGCGCTATTGGAATATCAGAGGGTATCACAAGAGATATCGCGTTAATTTCACGCGTGGGTAGAGCGGTAAGCTTTGTTGTGAAAGGCTTTGATACCGATGATTTCGGCAATACATACGCGGTCTTATCACGAAGGTGCGCTCAGGAAAAATGCAGAGATTATCTACTTTCCACGAAGCAAATAGGCGATATAATAGACGCTAAAATCACACATCTTGAAGCCTTTGGTGCTTTTTGTGATATTGGGTGCGGAAATATAGCGTTGCTGCCCATTGATTTGATTTCCGTATCACGAATTTCACACCCTCGTGATAGATTTCGAGTAGGGGAAGATATAAGGGCAATAATTAAGAATATTGATGTTGATAAAAAAATAACGCTTTCTCATAAAGAACTGCTTGGCACATGGCTGGAAAATGCACAGATGTTTTCTCAAGGTCAAACGGTATCGGGAATCGTTAGAAGCATTGAGGATTATGGCATTTTTGTAGAGCTTGCACCAAACCTCGCGGGGCTTGCTGAACCACGCGACGGTGTTCACATAGGTCAAACGGCGAGTGTTTATATAAAGAGCATAATCCCTGAAAAAATGAAAATTAAGCTTATAATTATTGATAGCTTTGATACAAAGTATGAAAATCGCAGCGAGTATTTTTATAAGGGTGAGCATATAAGTGAATTTCTTTATTCACCGCCGCAGTGTTATAAACAAATAAGCAGTTATTTTTAGAATGTGATTGATTTTGTAATTTAAATGGGGTATAATATTTTGCGGTGATGAAAAATGTCAGAAAATTGTAGCGGTAACTGCTCAAGCTGCAGCAGCAACTGTTCTTCAAGAAAGCAGGAAAGCCTGCTTTTGCCCACAAGCGAATTTAATAATATTAAGCATGTTATTGCCGTTGTGAGCGGCAAGGGCGGCGTTGGAAAATCAATGGTCAGCGCAATGCTTGCGGTGCTAATGAGCCGAAAGGGTTATAAGGTTGGCGTGCTTGATGCTGATATAACAGGCCCTTCAATCCCTAAATCCTTCAATGTGACGGGCAACGCTATGCAAAACGAGCTTGGCATCCTTCCAGCGGTAACAAAAACCGGAATTGAGGTTATGTCGGTTAATATGCTCCTCCGTGAGCACGATGCTCCTGTTATATGGCGAGGCCCTGTAATAGCGGGCGCGGTAAAGCAATTCTGGCAGGATGTTGTGTGGGGTGACCTTGACTATCTGTTTATCGACTGTCCTCCTGGTACAGGTGATGTGCCTCTTACGGTTTTCCAGTCGATACCGCTTGATGGCATTGTTATAGTAACCTCTCCGCAGGATTTGGTTTCCTTAATAGTCAAAAAAGCGTATAATATGGCACAGATGATGAATGTGCCCGTGCTTGGTATGGTAGAGAATATGAGCTATGTTGTATGTCCTGACTGTGGCAAGCAGTTTTCGGTGTTCGGCGGTGGCAGTGAGGGAGTGGCAGCGGAAACAGGTACTGAGTTGCTTGGCAAAATGCCAATTGATGTATCACTTTCTAAGCTAGTGGATAGCGGCTGCATAGAGCTTTTTGAGGGCGATTATCTTGATAAGGCAGCTGAAAAAATTGAGAGTCTCGGAAAATAAATTATGAGAATGCGAAAGAAAAAGCACCTAGGTGAAAGACTCGAGGGTGTAAAAGAATATTTATATATCAGTCGCAGTGAGGATAGAAATTTTAATACTGCGATAAATGATAAAGAATATATTGATTTTGATGAGTGGTTTGGCGAGTCACGCCCGCTTTATCTCGAAATAGGCTGTGGCAAAGGCAAATTTTCCTGCGAGTATGCAAAGGCGCACCCCGAAATTAATTTTTTGGCGGTGGAAAAGGAAGCTAATGTTATAGTTTCAGCCTGCGAAATGGCGAAAAGAGAAAATATACCTAATGTGAGATTTATTAATTCCTCGGCAGAGTATATTGAGCGGCATATAAAGCCACAAAGCATAAGCCGCATATTTCTTAATTTCTCCTGTCCATACCCTAAGAATAAGTATGCTTCACACCGACTTACAAGTCTTAATTTCCTTGAAATTTATAAGCGCATAATGGGAAAGGGCGCTGAAATTCAACAAAAGACTGATAATATGCACTTTTTCGAATTTTCTATCGAGCAGTTAACCCTCGGCGGCTTTAAACTGAAAAATGTTTCCCTTGATTTACACAACAGTGATTTTGAGGGTAATATAGTAACCGAGTATGAAGAAAAGTTTTCATCTCTTGGACTGCCCATTTACAGACTTGAAGCTTATATTAAATGAAATTAACAAAGGATGCAGTAAAATTACTGCATCCTTTGTTTTGCCCCTAAGCGAATAGTTCCGAGGGCAGGATTTTTAATTAAGACCGAGTGCTGTGAGAGGTGAGACTGTTTTACCTTCAACGGTGGATTCAATATGAATGTGCGATTTATCTGAGCATTCGCAGGGCACCTCGCCTGATGTGCCGATAACTGTTCCTGCACTAACAGATTCACCCTCGCTCACATTAATGCTTGCAAAGCCGCAATATTTAACCGTTATGCTATCCCCGTGGTCTATGGTTATCGTTCTTCCATACTGTGCATCCTCTGTTACGGCAATAACAACGCCCGCGCCTGCTGATTTAATATCGGTGCCGTTTTCACATAAAATATCAATGCCTGTGTGAAGTCTCATATCGCCGTAGGTTGCGGAGTATTGCAGTGCGGTGTCACTGTAGCCCTTAGAAACATTGCCCGTAACGGGTAGAACAAAGCTTCTTGCTTCTTCTGTAGAAGCAGTGCTTTCCTGTGATTCATAAGGAACATCATCAACACTGTTGTTAACATCTGCTGAAACCTCAGGCTCAACCGCCTCAGGAATCTCGGTGTTTTCATTATATGATGATTGCTGTGAGCTATATGACGATTGCTGAGAGGAGGTTGTCCCTTGGTTTGCGGTATTAATGCGTGATACCGCAAACCAAATTGCCGCCCCCACCGCTATAAGGCAGCAGCTCATTACCACAATAAAGCCTGTACTGCCTATAAGCTTTGAAAATTTTGATGATTCTTTATATCTCATTTTAATTTGCTCCTTTATCAACTTCTGTGTAAATAGTATTGACTTGTATTTATCAACATATTCTTTAAAAAAGATTAAAAATTCGTTCACAAAAAGGAAAAATATTTAATGTATGATTAGATTGTACCGAAAAGGGAGCCGCACCCTTAAGGTATAATCACGATTTTTCGTGATTCTCTCCTCAAACCCCTTAAAAGCGAAGAAGAGTCATAGATTTCTATGGCTCTTTTTCGCTTTTTGTTGTAATGTGAGGATTTTTATGTTAAAATTTATTGGTATTACATAATAAGGTGTGAGCGCAATGACACAAAAATATGATGTTATAATAATTGGCGGCGGAGCCGCAGGTATGTGTGCCGCAACGGCAATAAAGCTACGCGACAGAAGTATAAGTGTTGCCGTTTTAGAGCAGCTGCCTCGTGTTGGAAAAAAGCTTATAACCACAGGCAACGGCAGATGCAATATCACAAACCGCGAAATAAACATATCTCGATATCACGGCGAAAATGCCAACTTTGCGCAGTATGCATTAACAAATTTTGATAATTATTATAGCTCCGATTTTTTTGCGGAACTTGGTATAGTTTTTACCTATGATGAAACG
>CAZIXG010000056.1:0-7033 GCA_964543305.1 uncultured Ruminococcus sp. | reverse complement strand
TTCCAAGGCAACCACCGACTTCGAGTTCCTGTTCCCGTTTGGTTGGGGTGAGCTTTGGGGCGTTGCTGATCGTACCGACTATGACCTAAGCCAGCACGCTGAGCATTCGGGTGAGCCTATGGAATATTTTGACCCTGAAACCAACGAAAAATATGTTCCTTATGTTATCGAGCCCTCCTTGGGCGCTGACCGCGTAACACTCGCATTTTTGTGTAATGCTTATGATGAGGAAGAGGACGAAAAGGGCGATAAGCGTGTAGTGTTGAGACTTCACCCTGCTCTTGCTCCCTTTAAGGCTGCAGTTCTTCCTCTTTCCAAAAAGCTTTCTGATAAGGCAATGGAAATAAAGAACGAGCTTTCCAAGCACTTTATGATAGACTTTGATGAGGCAGGCTCCATCGGCAAGCGTTACCGCCGTGAGGATGAAATCGGAACACCTTATTGCATCACATATGACTTTGATAGTGAAACCGATGGCTGCGTCACCGTTCGTGATAGAGATACTATGTCTCAGGTTCGCATCCCGATAGCTGAGCTTAAGTCTTATATTGAAGAAAAAATAGCATTCTAAATTTCGTCTTAATTGTAAAACGGAGGTTTATATGGCAACACAAATTTTAACAATGTTCGCGATGCTTGTTGGCGGCTTGGCGTTCTTCCTTTACGGTATGAGCGCAATGTCAGGCGGTCTTGAAAAAATGGCAGGCGGCGGACTTGAGCGCACAATGAAGAAGGTAACCTCGAACGATTTCCTTGGCTTTTTCTTAGGTGCGGGAATAACCGTTGCAATACAGTCATCTTCCGCTATGACTGTTATGCTTGTAGGTCTTGTAAACTCAGGTATCGTTGAGTTCGGAAACACCTTTGGTATGATAATGGGCTCCAATGTGGGTACAACACTTACCGCTTGGATTTTAAGCCTTGCAGGCATAGGAGAGGGCAACTTCTTTATGACACTGCTTCAGCCTATGACCTTCGCACCGATACTTGCATTCGTTGGTATAGTTCTTCGTATGCTTTCAAAGAGCGAAAAGAAGCATAATCTTGGCATAATATTTATAGGCTTTGCTGTTTTGATGTACGGTATGGAGCTTATGAGTGATTCTATGTCCGCTGTGCGCACTATTCCGGGATTTGATAAATTTCTTGCAAGCCTCACAAGCCCCATTATAGCGCTTCTCATTTCCACAGTGTTCACAGGTGTTATTCAGTCCTCTGCAGCAACAATAGGTATCGTTCAGGCCTTGGCATTAGCTCAGCTTGATACAGCAAACCCATTAACCTGGCAGATGGCAATACCTCTGGTGCTCGGTGCTAATATCGGCACCTGTGTTACAGCGCTTATTTCAAGTGTTGGCACAAATAAAAACGCAAAGCGCGTTGTGGTAATGCACTTCTTTGTAAATGTGTTCGGTTCAGGTCTTTGCATGGCTATTATGTATGCTATGCAGGCCTTTGGCGCAACACTGCTTAACGCAAAAATTGATATGGTGGGCGTTGCTATAGTTCACACCATGTTCAACCTTGTTACCACAATAGTTCTTTTCCCTGTAAAGAAATTGGTTATTAAATTCTGCACAAAGCTTGTTCCCGATGGTAAGGACGAAAAGCAGCACACCGTATTCTTGGACGAGCGTATCTTCAACAACACTCCTCTTGCAATTTCGGAGTGTCGCCGCCTTGTAAATGAAATGGCTGAGCATACCCGTACCGCGCTTATGACTTCTATTGAGCTTGTAGGCAATTACGATGAGGTAAAGAGTAACCTTGTTCGCGAAACCGAAACCCTTACCGATAGGTATGAGGACAAGCTCGGCACATATCTTGTGCGCCTTAGCAGTCACAACCTTTCCGCCGAGGAATCCCACTCGGTAGCAAGAATGCTTCACTCGCTCAGTGACTTTGAGCGTATAAGTGACCACGCGCTTAATATCTGTGATTTGGCTCGCAAAATGAAGGAAAAGAGCATCGTGTTCTCTAAGGACGGTGCCCACGAAATGGATGTTGTTATATCCGCTATTAAGGAAATCATCGATATAACGGTAGATTCTTTCACTTCGGATAATCTTGAGCTTGCTTCGCGCGTCGAGCCTATTGAGCAGGTTGTTGATAAATTAAAGGACAAGCTTATGGCGCGCCACGTAGAGCGTCTGCAGCGCGGCGAATGCACCGTTCAACTGGGCTTTGTCTTCTCGGATATGCTCGCCAACTTCGAGCGCGTTTCCGACCACTGCTCCAATGTTGCGGTTTATACATTACAGCTTGATTCTCCCAAACTTGATGCTCATAAATACCTCAGAAAAATAAAAACCAACGCCGTTGGCAACTTTATTGAGGAATATAACGAATACGAAAAGAAATATAGTATTGATTAAATTTAAAAGGCTCTGCTTCAAAGAAGCAGAGCCTTAATCTTTTATTTAAGCATTTTGTTAAAAGGCTTTTCTAATTGTTGTTTTATTTTGCTCTTTTCTGCAAATAATAGGATAAATGCGATGCATTCAATAACAAACATAATTGCCGCTTGCGGGATGCGGGTTACAACCACCGCTGGGAATGCATCAATTCCTCCGCGGTAGAGAATGCAAATCCAAATAGTGTTTAATATTAGAGAGCAGGTGATTTTATTTATAAGCACGCTCGATACTATTTTTAATGGTGTTGCGCGTTTATAAAGAAAAATTCCTGTTATAAATGCTGATAGTGCATTTGTGAGGGTGAATCCGAAAAAGTAAGGACCGAAGGGAAGCACCAAAGCGCCGATAAAATCACCCAGCGCGCCCACTGCCACGGCATAGGGCCAGCCAAGGAAAACGGCGGTAAAGCCTATTGTGATAAACGAAAAGCTGATTGTTTGATTCCACACCGAATATGCAAGCAGCCTTTCAAGCACTATATTAAGCGCTATCATAAGTGAAGTGAGAATCAGTTTAAAAAGAAATTGCTTATTTTTCATAATAAAAACCTCCTATCATCCGTTACTAACCGATAATAGGAGGTTTAAAATCACTATTATTTGTCAGCGGGATGCGATAACAAAACCGCGGTTTAAAAACCTTCGTCTGCGCGGCAACTCCCCGTCCGCACAACACTTAACGCCTTGTTATCTACTCTGAAAATTTAAGTTTATTATACTCTTTTCGACATAAAAGTCAACTAAATCTTGCCCATATCCTTTAAAAGCTTAACCTTTAGCACCGCGATTTGGGTTTTAGAGTCCTTAATTTCGCCCGAAAGCACCATTTCTACTGCCTTTTCAAACGGAATTTTCACCACATCAAGGAATTCATCCTCATCGGTGCTCTGGTCTCCCATAGTGAGCCCGTCGGCAAAATACATCCATATAACCTCGCCGCAATAGCCCGGCGTGGGATAAAGCTCGCCTAAGGAAATAAATCTCTTAGCGGTGGCTCCGGTTTCCTCCTTAAGCTCTCTTTTTCCGCATTCTAAGGGATTTTCAGTGCTATGGTCACGCTTTCCTGCGGGCAGCTCAAGAATTATCTCGCCATAGGGATAACGAAACTGCCGAACAAAAAGCAACTCGTTAGCATCATTCAGCGCCGCAACACACACTCCGCCGGGGTGCTCGATAACCTCTCTTGTAGCGGTGCAGCCATTAGGCAGCAACGCCTCATCACGGCGCAGATTTATAATCCTGCCCTTATACATATATTCAGCCTTTAATTGTTTTTCTTCTAAATTCATTAATTTGTGCCTCCGTTAATATATTTTATATGTAAAAGTTTTATATGTAAAGGTAATATGGAGTGATGAATGTGGAAAGAATAATAAAATCGGCAGATTATGATTACACTGCCTATAAAGATGCTATAAACCTTCTTTGCCGAAAATATTCTCGTCTTGAATGCTTTTCTATCGGCAAAAGTTGTTTGGGCAGGGAAATTTATGCGCTTAAAACAGGTAAGGCCCAAAGCTATGCTTTGTTTGCCGCCGCCTTTCACGGAAGTGAGCACATAACAACAAATGTTTTGCTTTATTTTATTGAGGAGCTATGCTATGCACTTGATAAAAATATGTCACTCGCGGGAATAAATGCAAGAAAGGCACTCAGTGGCAGAGGGGTTATGTTCGTGCCTAATGTAAATCCTGATGGATGCGAAATATCTATAAAGGGAGCCGCGGGCTGTGGCGGTAGGGCGCGGCAAATCGAAAGGCTTTGCCAAGGTGATTTTAAACACTGGAACGCGAATTTTCGAGGTGTGGATATAAACCACAACTTTAATGCGGGTTGGGCTTCACTTCACGCGCTTGAACGAAAAAGCGGTATATTAGGTCCCGCCCCCACGCGTTACGGCGGTCCCCACCCAGAAAGTGAGCCCGAAACGGCGGCACTTGTAAACCTTTGCCGCAGTACATATATTAACCATGCCGTAGCGCTTCACGCGCAGGGCGAGGTGATATATTGGAGCTATGGTAAAAACCGTGACCGCAAGGCGCTTAAAATGGCGGAAATTATGGCTGCCACGAGCGGCTATGCGCTTGATGCGCCTGTTGGTATAGCGGTTGGCGGCGGCTTTAAGGATTGGTTTATTGAGGAAATGGGGCGCCCTGGCTTTACTGTGGAGCTGGGCGTTGGAGAAAATCCGCTTCCTATATCGAGTGCCGCTAAAATATATGCCGATGTTCGCGAAATGCTAATGCTAACGGCTATAATGTGATTTTACCATTTAGCGGCTATCTTTTCAATAGAAAGGTGAAATTTTATGTGTGGAATAGTAGGATTCACAGGTGGCAATGCCGCCGAGTTTTTGTTGGACGGGCTATCCCGCCTTGAATATCGCGGCTATGACTCCGCGGGAATTGCATTAATGAATAAAAATAATATCCGTGTGGAAAAAACCACCGATAGAATTGAGGGGCTTAAAGCTGAGGTGGGGGATAGCGCTTGTGGCGGTATCGGTATAGGGCACACCCGCTGGGCAACCCACGGCGAGCCTTCAAAGGCTAACGCTCATCCGCACCTGAGCGAGGACAAACGCTTTGCGGTGGTTCATAACGGAATAATAGAAAATTATGCCTGCCTTAAATCCGAGTTAATATCACAAGGTGTAAACTTTTCAAGTGATACCGATACCGAGGTGATACCCCATCTTTTGCAGAAATATTATAACGGAGACCTGCTTGAAGCTGTTTTTAAAACAATAGAGCGGCTTGAAGGCTCATATGCACTTTGCATTATCTGTACCCATCACCCCGAGAGAATAGTAGCGGTAAAAAAATTCAGTCCTCTTATTGTGGGGGTGAGTAATGGAGAAAACTATGTTGCCTCAGATATATCGGCGCTGATATCAAAAACCCGAGATGTGGTTTATATGAACGATGGCGAGGTTGCTTTGATAGCCAAAGACAGTATAAAGCTTTATTCTGCTGAAAAAAAGCCGCTTGAAGTGCAGATTTCACATATAGATTGGTCGGTGGGCGCCGCCGAAAAAGAGGGCTACGACCACTTTATGCTAAAGGAAATATATGAGCAACCCGATGCCGTAAGGCGCACGATTTTAAGCTATATAAACGGGGATGAAATCAGGTTTGATGAGCTTGAAATTAAAGTAAATATCAACCAAATAGTTATTATTGGTTGCGGCTCGGCTTACCACGCGGGTGTTGTGGGTAAATATGTTTTCGAGCAGCTGCTTAGAATACCCACCAAGGTGGAGCTTGCGAGTGAATTTCGATATAGCAACCCAATAGCGAATGAAAACACACTGGTAATTGCGATAAGCCAGTCGGGCGAAACTGCCGATACGCTTGCGGCGCTTAATGAGGCAAAGCGCCTCGGTGCGCAAACGCTTGCTATAGTGAATGTGGCTGGCAGCTCTATCGGGAAGGCGGCTGATAGCGTTATCTATACCCGTGCGGGACCTGAGATTTCGGTTGCCACCACCAAGGGCTATTCAACACAGCTAAGCGTGCTTTATATGCTTTCGATATATTTAGCGGAAAGACTCGGCACCGCGCCTGATATGATGCTAGGGGCGGCTAAGAAAGCGCTGCTGCAGCTGCCCGATATCATCGCTCAAACACTTGAAAATCAGGATGGAATAAAGGAAACCGCAAGGAAATGCTCGGCGGCGCAGTCGGTATTTTTTATCGGTCGGAATATAGACTATGCAGTAGCGCTTGAAGCCTCCCTCAAGCTTAAGGAAATAAGCTATATTCATTCCGAAGCCCAAGCGGCGGGGGAACTCAAGCACGGCACCATATCACTTATAGAAAAAGGCACACTTGTGTTCGCTCTTTGCGGTAATGACCTGCTTTATGGAAAAATGCTAAGCAATATCCGCGAGGTCACCGCCCGCGGCGGGCGGGTGATAACCTGCGCCACCACAGGCAAAACCGCGGTGGAGGATGAGAGTGAGTGTGTGTTCTATATTCCACAGTGCCATGAGCTTTTTAAAGCCTCGGCTGAAATCATTCCATTTCAACTATTAGCGTATTATACTGCTGTTGAGCGAGGTTGCGATATAGACAAGCCGCGTAATCTTGCAAAATCAGTAACAGTTGAATAAAAATTCGCCCTATTTGCTTTCGAAATTTTGTGTTTTTGTGTCGGTTTTTTTCATAGAAAAATATTGATTTATAAAAAGCACAGGGTTATAATATAGTAAATTATTTAAGTAGCAGGAGGAAACAAATGATGGATTCAAATAAAAGACCTGATTCAATGGAAAGAATAACTACCTTGGAGCTGGCTCAAAGGTTTATTGATGAGCAGGTAGCTGCAGTTCGCGCGCAGGTAGGCGATAAAAAGGTGCTTCTCGCGCTTTCAGGCGGTGTTGACAGCTCGGTTGTGGCAGCGCTTCTTATCAAGGCTATCGGCAAGCAGCTCGTTTGCGTTCATGTTAACCACGGCCTTATGCGCAAGGGTGAAAGCGAACAGGTTATTGAAGTTTTCGGTAAAGAGCTTGATGCTAACCTTATTTATATTGATGCTACCGACCGTTTCCTTGATCTGCTTGCGGGCGTATCAGATCCCGAAAAGAAAAGAAAGATTATCGGCGGCGAGTTTATT
>CAZIXG010000055.1:0-7253 GCA_964543305.1 uncultured Ruminococcus sp. | reverse complement strand
CCATTGTTATAGATATTATACTATATTACTTTTAACAATGGAATTGCAAATATTATCTTTAAATATTGTAAATCTTATCAAAGTGTGCTATAATACCCTCGGTGATGTTATGGATAACCATTTTGAATTCAGTTCAGAGGAATTTTCCTGTCATTTTTTCCTCGATAAAAAGCCCGATAAGGCCTCCTTTAAAATGCACACCCACGATAGATTTGAGCTTTATGTTTTCTTGCGCGGAAAGGGTAAATTTCGAATTGAAGGCAATGAATACACCCTCTCAAAGGGTGATATTATCATAATGCGACCTGAGGAGGCGCATTATATAGATATTGATGCAACCGAGCCTTATGAACGAATAACCTTTCATTTCAGCGATACTCTCCTCCACTTCATCGACCCATCGGATAGACTTTTAAAGCCTTTTTTAGAAAGAGCCGCGGGGAACTTTAACCAATATTCAAGAGATGAATTTAAGCCCGAAATTCACGAGATGTTTTTGCAAAATATCACCTCCCCCACCGAGGACCGACATTTGCAGCTATCGGTTAACCTGATTTATATTCTTAATGAGCTTTATTTAATTTTTAAATCGAGAGATATTGAGCACGAAGGCTCCACCACCGCTCAAAGAATTGTACGCTATGTAAACAAAAGAATAACAGAAAACATATCACTGGATACCATCTGCTCAAGATTTTATATAAGTAAGCCTCAGCTGTGCAGAATATTTAAGGAGGCAACGGGCTCAACGGTGCAAAACTATATAAGCACCAAGCGGCTTGCAAATGCAAGAAGACTGCTTTCCTCGGGTGTGCCGCCCGTTAAGGTGGCAACCCTTTGCGGATACAACGATTATTCCGCATTTTACCGCGCCTTTTGTAAGCAATACGGCACAACACCTAAAGAAGAGCATAGAAAAACCGACTGAATTTCAGTCGGTTTTTTATTCGAGAATATTCGTACTGATATAGTCTACTCCGTAATCGATAAGGCGCTCGGCATCGCCTATGTTATCGACTGTCCAGCAATTTACCTTAATGCCGTTTTTATGGCATTTATCTATAATTTCCTTATCTGCCGCACCAAAGTGAATATCAAGGTCGAGCTTTAAAGCTAAAAGGCTCCTATACACCTTATCATCCAATTTATAACTAATATATTGAGCGGGTTGATTTGGGTAGTTTTTTCTAAGAGCGGAAAGATTACTGAGTGAAAAGGAAATCATTATGGTATCATCTAAATAATCTGCCTTTTTAATCCTTTTCATAATTTCATATATCTGATGCGGCTCCATCTTATTTTTTAATTCTAAAACCGCTTTTTTACCGTAGCTTTGACAGATGGATATATACTCCTCTAAGCTTGGTATTTTAAGGTCGTTTCTATCTTGACCTCCTCTTTTAGGCTTCAAGGTAAGCTCCCTCAATACCGAAAATGGTGTTTTTTCAATAACATAATCTATGTCTGCTACCCTGCGGGTGGTTTTATCGTGGATTATTATAAACTCGCCGTCCAAACTCACCTGAACATCCGCTTCGATACCAAAATAACTGCGATTTGCAGCCGCAATAAAGGCTGCATTGGTGTTTTCCTTTTCAATACCGCTAAGCCCTCTGTGGGCGATTATTTTTGTGTTTTTCTTGTGCTTTAATTTAACGGTATCCTTCAAAAAATCACCCTAAACTCCAGCCAAATCCTTTATTACCTCGCCTGCTATTATAAGACCTGCTACCGACGGCACAAAGGAAACCGAGCCCGGCACACGGGCATCCTCACCATCAGGCTTTATAGGCTCCTCTTTAGAATATACAACTTTAAGCTCAGTTATGCCTTCCTTTTTAAGCCTTGCGCGCATAACCTTAGCTAGCGGACAAACTGAGGTTTCGTAAATATCTGCAACCTCAAACATCTGAGGCTTCAATTTATTACCCGCGCCCATACAGCTGATTATGGGAACGCCCGCCGCCTTAGCTTTAATAATAAGCTCCACCTTTGCAGCAACTGTATCAACCGCATCAATCACATAATCATAGCACGATAAATCAAAGCTATCAGCATTTTCGGGGAGATAAAACATTTTAAAGCACTGCACTCGGCACTCGGGATTTATACTTAAAATTCGCTCCTTTGCCGCCTCCACCTTGGGTTGCCCCAAGCTTTCATGTGTGGCATAAAGCTGGCGGTTTATATTGCTGAGTGAATAGGTATCGTTATCAATAAGGTCGATAGCGCCCACACCTGCGCGGGCAAGAGCTTCAACAGTGAAGCTTCCTACACCGCCAATGCCAAAAACCGCCACGCGGGAATTATTAAGTTTGGTTATTCCGCTTTCTCCAAGGAGCCAAGCGGAACGCGAAAACTGATTTTCCATACTGCACCTTTTTATCTTATAATTTTATATATCAGCGGCTCTAAGGTGGGTTTTTGGTCACCTATTTCTACTGCCGACACATAATTTTCAGCCGCAATATCCAAGAGAGATTTATCGCTTGTGTATAGCGTGGCAAGGGTATCCCCCGCGCTGACTTTATCCCCTGTTTTAGCGGCTATAATTATGCCCGCCGACATATCAATTTTATCGTCTTTGACTGCGCGGCCCGCGCCCAATGCGCAACACACCGCGCCGATTTTTTGGGTATCCATTTGGGTGATATATCCGCTGCTTTCTGATTTTATCTCAAGCTTATATGGAGCTACCTCAAAAAGCTCGGTATTATCAATACAGCTTATATCGCCGCCTTGCGCTATAATCCAACTGCGCATAGTATCAAACGCCTTACCGCTATCGAGTACTTCGGTTGCCATTTTCATTCCATCTTGCTCGCTAATTCCAAGACTTAGAGAAATCATATTTCCTGCCAGTGAAATGCAAATATCGCGCAGTTGACCTTTCACCCTGCCGCAAAGCACCTCCACTGCTTCGATAACCTCTAAGGTATTTCCTACGGCACTACCTAAGGGACTATTCATATTTGTGATAAGCGCGGCTACTTTTCTGCCGCACAGCTTGCCGATAGAAACCATATTTTTTGCGAGTGCTTCTGCCGCTTCGGCAGTTTTCATAAAAGCACCTGAGCCATACTTCACATCAAGCACAATGTTTGCCGCTCCCGCGGCTATTTTTTTACTCATAACACTTGAGGTTATAAGCGGTATGCTTTCAACCGTTGCGGTAACATCCCTTAATGCATAAAGCTTTTTATCTGCGGGAGTGAGGTTGCCTGTTTGGCTTATTACTGCCATACCCAATTTTTCAACCTGAGAAAAGAATTGCTCACGCGATAACTGGGTTTTATAATTTGGGATTGCTTCGAGCTTATCAATTGTGCCACCCGTAAAGCCAAGTCCCCTGCCCGACATTTTAGTTACCTTACAGCCCGCTGCGGCGACTATTGGTGAGATTATAAGGGTGGTTTTATCACCCACACCGCCTGTGCTATGCTTATCGACAGAAAGACTGCCGAACGCTGAAAGGTCGACCGTATCGCCCGAATATGCCATAGCCTTTGTGAGGTTTACCGTTTCCTCATCGGTCATACCGAGTAAATATATCGCCATTAAAAGCGCCGATACCTGATAATCGGGTATTGTGCCCTTAACATAGCCGTTCACAAAAAATTCTATCTCTTGCTTGGAAAGCTTAGCACCATCACGCTTTTTGGCTATAATATCATACATTCGCATATATTATTCCTCTTTCAATGTAAAGGCCTCGGGCAGAAGCTCGCCCAAAGAATATTCCTTAAATGAGCTGCGGCTTTTAACAAGCAGAATTTTAAAATCGGGGCGGCAAAATTCTGCCATAACCTGTCTGCACACCCCGCAGGGCGGAAACTCGCCGTTTATCACGCCATCCTTGCCACCTGCCACAGCCATCATTTTAAAGCTTTTCTCGCCATCGCTTACCGCCTTGAATATAGCCGTTCTTTCGGCGCATACGGTGGGTGTATATGATGAATTTTCGATATTGCAGCCTGTATATACCCTGCCGCCGTCTGTTAGCAAAGCGGCTCCCACCTTAAAGCCTGAATATGGTGAATAAGAATTTTTCATAGCATTTATCGCCGCATCACAAAGTCCATTTTTATCCATAGCTTATAATCCTTTAGCAGTTTCAAGCGCAAGCTTCATCATATCTGTAAACGAGGTCTGACGCTCATCCGAGGTGGTTTCCTCGCCTGTTAGGATATGGTCGGATATTGTGCATATCGCCAGCGCTTTCTTACCAAGTCTTGCGGCGTTCATATAAAGTGCTGCTGCTTCCATCTCAACCGCCATAACACCCATTTTCGCCCATTTCAAGGTGGCAGAGGTGTCATCATTATAAAAAGTATCAGAGGAAAGTATGTTCCCAATATGATAGTTTAAATTCATTTTTTCGGCTTGCTCGGTGCAACGCTTTAACAAATCATAGCTGCAAATAGCCGAATAGTCACCAGGGAGATTATACTGATGGGCAAATCGGGAATTTGTGCACGCGCCCATACCTATCACGATATCTCTTAGCTTTATATCCTCGCGTATAGCGCCCGCTGAGCCTATCCTTATAATATTCTCCACACCGAAATTATTAAAAAGCTCATAGGAATAAATGCCGATAGAAGGCATTCCCATACCGCTTGCCATAACTGTTACAGGCACGCCTTTATAGCTGCCTGTATAGCCGTTAATTCCCCGAACAGAGTTCACAAGCCTTGTGTTTTCCAAAAAGCTTTCGGCAATAAATTTAGCTCTCAATGGGTCCCCCGGCATAAGCACGGTTTTTGCAAAATCATCGGGGGTTGCATTTATATGAGGGGTTGGGTAATCAGGCATTTAAAATCCTCCCTTATTTGTCATATTTATCACATAGGGCATTAATCTGGTCTGCGAATTTTGCGATATCTTTATTAGCGCTATCCTTATTCTTATTGATAACACTAAGCAGCCGCTGACCCGCGGCATATAGGCGGGAAAATACCGTTTCGGCGCGATGTCTGCCCTCGGTTTTGCCCTCAATTCGCACTATCTTACCCTTTTGCACACATTCGCCGCTTAGAAGGTCATAGCTATCACCGCTAAATGGTGCTACTGCATCAACACCGAGCTTTTGGGTTATAGCTTCAGCAAATAGATCGCAAACAGAATCATCACCGTGGTTTACAAACACCTTTTTAAGGGTGGAAGCCGAAGTCTCAAGCCAAGAAAGCAGCATATTTTTATCGGCGTGACCGCTGATGCCGGCAAGAGTTTCTATCTTGGCATTTACAGTGATTTTTTCGCCGAAGAGGGTTATCTCCTTCTCTCCCTCAACAAGCTTTCTGCCAAGCGTAGCCTCTGCCTGATAGCCAACAAAAAGCACTGTGCTATCGCCTCGCCAGAGATTGTGCTTTAGGTGGTGGCGAATGCGGCCTGCCTCGCACATACCAGAAGCCGAGATTATAACCTTAGGTGTTTTATCAAAGTTAATAAGCTTTGAATCATCCGAGGTTACCGATAGTTTAAGACCTTCAAAGCGGATGGGATCTATCCCCTCCTTCAGTAGTGCCAATGTTTCCTCATCATAATACTCGTAAAGTCCTGAGGAATAGATATTTGTTGCCTCCACCGCCAAAGGACTATCAACATAAACTGCGAAGCTACTGTGATTTTTAATAAGCTTCTTTTCTTTGATAATTCTTATAAGGTACAAAAGCTCCTGTGTTCTGCCAATGGCGAACGAGGGAATCACAACATTGCCGCCGCGGTCAAATGCATCCTGCATTATGGCACTTAGTTGTGTTACATAATCGGGGCGCTCGCCATGCACTCGGTCGCCATAGGTTGATTCAATTACCGCGTAGTCAGAAGCAGGCGGTGTTTGTGGATCGCGAATGAGCGGGCGCCGCGTATTGCCAAGGTCACCCGAAAAGAGAATTGTTTTGCTCTCGCCGTTTTCACTAATTTCAAAACGAATGCTTGATGAGCCGAGCAGATGACCCGCATCAAAAAAGCTGATCCTTACGCCCTCAAAAAGCTCGATAGTATCACCATAGTCGCAATAACGAAACTGTTTTATCGCAGCCTCGGCATCGGCAATGGTATAAAGCGGCACATATTCATTACCGCCCGAGCGCTTTGCCTTTCTGTTTCGCCATTCGGCTTCAAACTCCTGAATGTGAGCGGAATCACGAAGCATAATGCCGCAAAGCTTATAGGTTGCACATGTTGAATAAATAGGCCCTTTATAACCTCTTGCTACCATCGCGGGTATCTTGCCCGAATGGTCCACATGGGCGTGAGTGAGGAATATAGCATCAATTTCATTAGGAGCTATTGGCAGCTCGCAGTTTTCGTATATATCTGCGCCCTGCTCCATACCACAGTCTATAAGTATATTTTTGCCTGCTACCTCAAGCAGAGTACAAGAGCCTGTAACCTCATGGGCAGCGCCTAAAAATGTTAGCCTCATAAAACCACTCCTTTTGTTTATTTTACCACATTAAAGTCATTAAATAAAGTTAAAAATTGTTAACAAAAAGAGATGCCTTTTCGGCATCTCTTTTTTAAAATTTTTTACTTCTTCGGTTTTTTGATTTTGTTAAGCTTGGCGTTGATTTCAAGAAGCTGTTCCTTTGTGAAGTTAGCATCCATCATACCGCCCATAAGTGTGAATAGACGAAGCACGGTAAAGCCGCCCATCATTGACATCATTTCGGGGCCTACTTCAAAGCCCATAGCCTCAATCTTTCCATCCTTACCTTTGCCCTTGCCGCCCAAGAGCTTGCCTGCAAGTCCCATAAAGAGCATTTTGCCCTGAAGTGTAACAAGAACATCGCTCATCTTATCGTTGAGTGAGAGATAGCCCTCAGGTGCTTCAACATCAAACCAGTTGAGCACAGCACCCTTTTCTTTAAGGCGGTAATCCTCGTTAAAGGTATCAACCTTGCGGATTTTACCCTCATCCTTAAATTCGCCTGCAACCGCAACAAGTGTTGTCTCGCCCACATTTTCTACATCGAAATAGAAGAAGTGGTCTTCTGCAGTCTTTTTGCCAACAGATACGCCGTTTGCAAAAAGCTCAACCTCAGGCATATTTGAATATACGGTTACCTTTGTAACATCCTCAACGCGGTCAATATAACGCTTGCCGCAAAGGTGAACAAACTTTTCATCGCTTAACCATGCTTTATATGCATAGAAGGCATCCTTCTTGTACTTACGGTCTATTGTTACTAGGCCCTTGTGGTTCTGACCGTTTTCGCCGCCCTCGGAACGGGCATCGGCGCCGAAGT
>CAZIXG010000054.1:0-7304 GCA_964543305.1 uncultured Ruminococcus sp. | reverse complement strand
AGTTATTAGAGCAACGGGTTATGTTAATGGGGAATTTATAGGTATCGCCGAATGCCTTAACAAAGAAATCGGCAGCTGCCTTTGAAGAAGAATACGGAGAGTGAGGGTCAAGCGGAGTGGTCTCCATAAAGTAGCCTGTCTCACCTAAAGAGCCATAAACCTCATCGGTGGAAACCTGAAGGTATTTAACGCCCTCTTTGTACCGGTCATCGCCAACAGTCCAAGCAACCTTAGCGCACTGGAGCATATTTACGGTACCCTCAACATTTGTCTTAACAAATATTTCAGGGTTAGTGATAGAGCGGTCAACATGGCTTTCCGCTGCAAAGTTTACAACATAATCGATTTCATTTTCTTCGAAAATCTTGGTAATAGCCTGCCTATCGCAGATGTCTGCCTGAACAAAGCTATAGCGGGGGTTATTTTCAACGCTCTTAAGGTTTTCAAGGTTGCCGGCATAGGTAAGTTTATCAACATTGATAATCTTAACATCGTCATACTTATTAAGCATATAGATGACAAAGTTTGAGCCGATAAAGCCTGCGCCGCCTGTAACTAAATAGGTTTTCATTTTCTTAGTCCTCCAATTTAGAAATGTATTCTTTTAATGCCGACTGCCAGTCGCGCATTTCATTACCTACTGTGCATTCAAGCGCCAAATTGCGAAGAGATGAATAAGCGGGGCGCTTTGTTGGGGTGGGAAATTCCTCAGAGGTACAAGGCTTAACAGTGTCGCCCAGTCCCGAATATTCCGCAATTTTAACCGCGAAATCATACCATGTGCATTCACCCTCACCCGTGCAATGATAAATGCCGTATTCCTGAGTTAACGCAAGCTTTAAAAGATGATGCGCTAAATCATTTGCATTGGTTGGATTGCCGCGTTGGTCATTTACAACGGTGATACCGCCGCGCTCGCGGATAACACGGCGCACGGTTTTAACAAAGTTTTTGCCAATGTAGCCATAAAGCCAAGAGGTGCGAACAACAAAGGTTTTATCGCAAAATTTGAGTGCATATTTTTCGCCAAGTGCCTTGGATGCGCCGTATGCGCTTTGTGGATTAATTCGGTCCCATTCTACATAGGGCCTTGTTCCATCCCCTGCAAAAACATAGTCGGTAGAAATATGGATAAGCTTAGCGCCGTTTTCTTTTGCCGCCTGAGCCAAATTCCTAACGCCCATCGCGTTTACCTTAAAGGCAGTTTCATAATCGCTCTCGCAGCCATCAACATTGGTCATAGCCGCGCAGTTGATTATAACATCGGGGCGGCATTCGTTAACAAACGCCATCACCGCCGCGTTATCAGCAATATCAAGCTCATCGATATCGGCAGGGATTATCTCGGCATCTGAAAGTGCCTCTGGTATAGTGCCGATTTCGCTTTTTCCTAATTTTAAAATTGACTGCAGCTCGTTACCAAGTTGACCGTGTGAGCCTGTAATCATAATTTTCATTTAAAACTACCACTCCACTTAAACAAGAATTTAAAGCAAGAAATTATATGAATAAATAAATATTTTAGGCTTTTAGAGCTTTCTCTCTCCCAAGCGTGGGTAACGCTTATTTGAGGAAGTATCTGCACAGTGCCATACTTCTTAGCCTCTAAGCACAAATCGGCATCCTCAAGGTACATAAAATATCTTTTATCGAAGCCGCCTATTTTTTTGAAAACCTCGCTTCTGATACAGAAGAAACAGCCTGAACAGAAGTTTATATCGGTGGGGGTATCTAACTGCTTGTCCGCCCAGACATATTCACTTCTGATTTTATCTGAAAGTCTGCCTAAGAAAAGACGCTTGAAGGTTGGGCGCTCTTTGGGAAGCTTTTGCTCGGTGCCATCGGTATTAAGTATCCTCGGCATAGCCATAACCGCCTGAGGATTCATTTCAAAATAATCCACCATATCGGCAATAACATCAGAGCTTATTGTGATGTCAGGGTTAATTACAAAGTGATATTTACCCATCGTTTTTGATAGTACCTTGTTGTGTGCCGCACCAAATCCCTCATTTTTGGCATTTTTTATAACTTCAAAGCCCATATCATCAAGCTTTTTATCGGTGCCATCGCAAGAGGCGTTATCTATAACATAAAGCTTTAAAGGATACTTTTTTGTGTTCTTGCGGATACTTTCACAGGTTTCGGGGGCGCGTGCAATATCGTTATATGTTACAACCGATGCAGTAACGCTAATCTCTTGACTCACAACATCCCCTCCCATAAATTACATAATACCATTATTTTGCAAAATAAGCAATATAAAATTACTTCAAAAAGCCGTTTACTATCTCTTCCTCTGCCTGCTTTTCGGTAAGTCCCAAGGTCATAAGCTTTATAAGCTGCTCGCCCGCGATTTTTCCGATAGCCGCCTCGTGGATAAGAGATGCATCAATATGATTCGCGTTAATTTCGGGGATAGCGCTAACCCTTGCATCTCCCATAATAATGGCATCGCATTCGGTGTGTCCCGTGCAGAGGTTGTTGCCGTTTATATTAGATTTATAAATCTGTGTGGAGCTATCGCAGGCTACCGAGCGTGAAATCACATTCGCACTTGAATTTTCGCCGTTTAGGTCAACCGTGAAATCGGTATCGGCGTGCTGGGTACCGTGAGTCATCAGCTTTTCGCGGATAATAAGTGTACCGCCATCACAGACCACCGCTTTGGTTACGCGAGCGGTGTTATCAATTCCCTTAATCTGGCTGGTTTCCATCTCCATATAACCGCCCTCAGCAATATTGACAACGGTTACAGGGTTCATATTTCTGCCGCCTGTTCCATCACCCGAGCCATAGTGACGCTCAATATACTTAACACGCGCGTTTTTGCCCACAAAGAAGGTGTGAATGCCATCGTGGCGGGATTCCTCTTCACCACAGTTATGAATACCGCAGCCTGCCATAATAGTGACATCGGCATCATCGCCGATTATAAAATCATTGTAAACCAAGTCGCTTAGCCCGCTCGCATCGATTATAACGGGGATGTGCACAGTCTCGCCCTTAGTGCCTGAGCGGATAATTATATCAATACCCGGCCTGTCCGTTTTGTTTCTGATATCAACATTCTCGGTAACGCGCCTTTCAGCAAGAGCGCCGTTTGCGCGGATATTGTAGGCTCCCTCGGGGGTACCATCCATATCCGCAATTATTTTAAGCAGTTGCTTTTCGGTATCGTTCATCACTGTACCCCCTTCATTTTATCGGTAAGCACGGGGCAAACCGAGCTCGAAGCCTCAAGCAGCTCAGGAAGTATATCGCCCTTAGCGCCGTATGCCGAAAGAGTGCCCGCAGTGAGCACTGCCACCTTATCTGCAATATTAAGAATTCTCTCTTGGTGAGATATTATAATTATCGAGCCGCCCACGGTGCTGTGCATTTTTTCAAAAACATTTATAAGATTGTTAAAGCTCCAAAGGTCGATGCCTGCCTCAGGCTCATCAAAGAGTGATACCTTGGTGCCGCGAGCAAGAACCGTTGCTATCTCAATTCTTTTTAATTCGCCGCCTGAAAGGGATGCATTTACCTCGCGATTTATATAGTCACGCGCGCAAAGTCCCACCTGAGAAAGATAATCACAGGCTTCGGATATGCTTATTTCCTTACCCGAGGCTAAACGGATAAGATCGTGCACGGTAATTCCCTTGAAGCGCACAGGCTGCTGAAAAGCAAAGCTTATGCCGCGATTTGCACGCTCGGTTATAGTTAGGTCGGTTATATCCTCACGATCAAGCAGAATCTGACCCGAGGTCGGCTTTATGATACCCGCAATAATCTTTGCAAGGGTTGACTTGCCGCCGCCGTTAGGGCCTGTGATTGCGATAAAGCCGTTATCGATGGTCATTGATATATCCTTTAAAATTTGCTTTTCACCGTTTTCACTTTCAGCCGAAAAGCAAATGTTTTTAAGCTCTAGCATTAAAGTCCTCCAGAATATTTTATACCTTATACAATTATATCTTGTATAATTATACCTTTTTTGCAAACAAAAAGCAACAATAAAAGCTTAAATATTATTATTTACTTAATACGAGCATTTATGGTATAATCTTCATATATTTTTTCAAAAAGTGAGAATTGATATGACAGTACTTGAAAAGCTTACCACTGAATTTAAATTAAAGCCCTGGCAGGTAGAAAACACAGTAAAGCTGCTAAGTGAAGGCAACACCGTTCCCTTTATTGCGCGTTACCGCAAGGAGGCAACGGGCAGTCTTGACGACCAGCTGCTCCGCGAGCTTACCGACAGGCTTAACTATCTTGAAAATTTGCAGGAAACCGCCGAGAAAATAAAGGCGGCAATTGAGGAGGCAGGCGCGCTCACCGATGAGCTTGCCGCCGCTATCGATGCTGCTGAAACCCTTACCGAGCTTGATGACCTATATAGGCCATATAAAAAGAAGAAAAAGACCAGAGCTATGGTTGCCAAGGAAAAGGGACTTCAACCACTAGCCGACCTTATTTACGCGCAAAGACCGGATAGTCCTGAGCCAATAACCCTCGCAGCAGACTTTATAAATGAGGAGCTTGGCGTTGAAGCTGCCGAGGATGCACTTCATGGCGCTTTAGATATTATTGCCGAGCTTATAAGTGATGATGCCGATATAAGAAAAAGAATGCGATTTGTTTGTATGGCGCATGGCATTCTCGCAGTAAAGGCGGCTAAGGAAGAGCTCGATGTTTACGAAATGTATGCCGATTATCGCGAGCCGCTTTCTAAAATACCCAATCACCGTGTACTTGCCATAAACCGCGGCGAAAAAGAGGGCTTTTTAAAGGCTTCGGTGGAATTTGACAAATCGAAGGCTATGTTTATCATTTCCCGCGACCATATTAAGGAGGGCTCCCCCTGCACGGTGGCTGTAACTGCGGCGGCAGAGGATGCATATTCGCGCCTTATATTCCCATCTATCGAGCGCGAAATGCGTTCTATTCTTACCGAAAGAGCAAGCTGTGATGCTATAAAGGTGTTCTCACAAAATCTACGGCAATTACTGATGCAACCGCCCGTTAGAAACACAATTACCATAGGTCTTGACCCAGGTTACAGAACAGGCTGTAAGGTAGCGGTTGTTGACGGCACAGGCAAGGTGCTCGATACAGGCGTTATCTACCCCGCTCCCCCGCACAGTAAAATAGATGAGGCAAAGGCTAAAATCAAGGCACTGGTTAAAAAGCATAATGTTCGCACCTTTGCAATAGGAAACGGCACCGCAAGCCACGAAACCGAAGCTTTTGCCGCCGAGGTTATAAAAGAGCTTAATGACGGTCTTTCCTATATGGTGGTAAGCGAGGCGGGTGCGAGTGTTTACTCGGCATCAAAGCTTGCAGCCGAGGAATTCCCCGATTATGATGTATCGCTAAGAAGCGCGGTATCAATTGCCCGCCGTATGCAGGACCCCTTAGCAGAGCTTGTTAAAATCGACCCTAAGGCTATCGGTGTTGGGCAATATCAGCACGATATGCCCGCAGCGGCGCTTTCCTCCTCGCTTGATGGCGTGGTGGAAAATTGCGTAAACTCGGTGGGTGTTGACCTCAACACCGCATCAGTGCCACTGCTTGCCCGTGTTTCGGGTATAAACAGTGCTATAGCCAAAAATATAGTGGCATTTCGCGAGGAAAACGGTGCATTCACAAGCCGCGCCCAGCTTAAAAAGGTTTCAAAGCTCGGTCCCAAGGCATATGAGCAATGTGCCGGCTTTTTGCGAATTATCGACGGTAAAAACGCGCTTGATAGCACCGCAGTTCACCCCGAAAGCTATGATGCCGCCGAGAAGCTGCTAAAGCTTTGCGGTTATAGTGATGATGATGTTAAATCAGGTAATGTTAAGGGTATTGCCGAGCAGATAGATTCCCGCGGAGCTGAAGCACTTGCAGGCGAGCTTCAAATAGGTGTGCCCACGCTCAAGGATATTGCAGCCGAGCTTGAAAAGCCGGGTCGCGACCCGCGTGACGAGCTGCCTGCGCCTATGCTAAGACAGGATATTATGTCTATGGAGGACCTGAAGGCGGGTATGGAGCTTACGGGCACCGTTAGAAATGTTATTGATTTCGGCGCATTCGTGGATATAGGTGTTCATCAGGATGGGCTTGTTCACATATCTCATATCACAAACCGCTTTATCAAGCACCCAAGCGAGGTGTTGAAGGTCGGCGATATTGTTACCGTTTGGATACTGGGTGTGGATGTGCAGAAAAATAGAATTTCCCTTACTATGAGAAAGGATAAGATACAAGGTGCAGAAAAATAATATCAAGGGCAGTTTGATACTGATACTTGCGGCACTACTGTGGGGACTTGCCTTTGTGGTGCAAAATGATGCCGCAGATAAAATCCCCACCTTCACATTTAATTCAATGCGTTCCTTTATAGGCGCGGCGTTCCTATTTTCCTTTATGGGAATTAAGTCAATTAAAAATAAGGATTTTGCCATAATTCCTGAGGGCCTTAACAAGAAAACACTGCTGGCGGGAAGCCTTGTTTGCGGTACTGTGCTTGCGATATCCACTAACTTTCAGCAGTTTGGCATCGCCGCCTACCCAGACGGCGTGCCCACCGAAGCGCGTTCTGGCTTTATAACGGCGCTTTATGTTGTCTTAGTACCCCTGCTTTCTATATTCGCAAAGAAAAAGGTGCCCGCTATAGTGTGGGGCGCAGTTTTGGTGGCAATAGCAGGCTTTTATATGCTCTGCCTTTTTGATGGTGTTAACGGCTTTTACCTCGCGGATATATTAGTGCTTGGCTGCACGCTCGCCTTTTCTTTACATATAATCGTTATTGATAAATATTGCGATGCGATAGGTGCTGTAAGGCTATCGGCGTTTCAGTTTATAGTTTGCGGTATCGTTTCGGGTATTTTAGCGCTTATATTTGAAACCGACAAAATAAGCCTTGCAAGCATTGCTTCGGTTATTCCGCAGATTCTTTATATGGGAATTATGTCAAGCGGTATCGCCTACACGCTGCAAACGGTGGGGCAACGCTATGCCGAGCCTGCCATAGCCTCACTTTCGATGAGCCTTGAAAGCGTATTTGCGGCGCTTGGCGGCTGGATAATCACCGGCAACGCGCTTAAAGGCAACGAGATAATAGGCTGCCTGTTAGTGTTCGCCGCAATAGTTTTAGCACAGATACCCGAGTTTTTTAAAGCTCATAATTCATAATGCTACATTCACAATAAGATTGAAAGACAAACGGGCTCCGCTTAAAACCCAAAGCGGAGCCTTCTTAACGCATACTGTGCGTTTTTAACATAGAATACCGCCAAAATTTCACATTTTAAAGCAATGCTTCGTTATGG
>CAZIXG010000053.1:0-7483 GCA_964543305.1 uncultured Ruminococcus sp. | reverse complement strand
GACTTTCAGTCCCGCCAGTAACAGCGGCTTATAGCCGCAGAGCAAACTACCGGCTAAGCCGGTAGTCATGATTTTAATGAATAATGAATAATGAATAATGAATAATGAATAATTTCGATGTTTCGCCTCCGCGAAACGGATATAAACAACGGGCGGTCGAAAATTGCCCGTTATTTAATTTCGTGCCGAAGGCACACCGAAATTTTTCGCTCTTCACTTTTCATTCCTCGCTCCGCGAGGCAATATATCTGTGCCGAAGGCACACCGAAATGCGCTATACACAATTCATGAGCGTTTAGCTCAATTTATGTGTGAAACACAATTAATGCACCGCAGGTGCAATTCATTCTCATTAAAATCCTATCTTGCTTATAAATTCCAATCGCTTAACGATTACAAAAATCATCAATGATTTTTGTGAATTTAATCCCAATTTTTAACATTTTGCAGTTTTGTGAAATATTTTAACAAAAATGTTCATTTTTTATCAAAAATTTATTGACTTATTGGTAAAAATGCGGTAAAATGTGATGTGTAAAAATATTGTGTGTTATTATATGGTTTTTGCCGTAAAATAGCGCATTAGTCACCTCTTTTTGGTGGCGAAAATCAAGTGCAGAATGTGCTTCGTTCTGTTTTTGCGAAAGGATGGTAGTTAAATGAAACAACTATTGGGCAAAGGGAAATTACTGATTACATATTTATCCGTATTTTCCGTGCTGGCAGCATCTATTCTGTCGGTATTCACAGGATTTAGCTTCAGCGTTAGGGCCGCTGGTGATGTTTGGGATGGCTCTACTGCTACTGCTTATGCTTCCGGTACAGGTACCGAAATAGATCCGTTTATTATCGAAAATGCAGCCCAGTTGCATAAGATGGTAGTTGATGGCGGTAAGTATGAGGGCTCGGTTGCCTATTTTAAGGTGGCTGACAGTGTTACCGAAATTTACCTCAACAATTACACTGCAGGTGATCTTACATCTCTTGCATCCGCCACAAACAACTGGAAAACAGACATTGCTAACTTAAATAATAATGCTGCATCAACTTCAAACTTCACCGGTCATTTTGATGGCAATGGTGTAAAGATTTATGGCTTGAAGTTTTCCGGTGGTGCAAACGGTGGCTTCATTCCTATTGTAGAAGGCAGTGCCACAATTAAGAATGTTCACTTCATTGATTCATATGTTGATATTGATGGCGGTGGCTGGCACGGTGCCGGTGTTATTGTTGGTGCGGGTGCCAGACATAGTGCTATGAAAGAGTCAGGTTGCTCTCTTGCAATCAGCAACTGTAGCGTTGTAAACGCAAGTGTTTCTTCGGGATCAACCACAGGCGGTATTATGGGTCACTCGTGCTATGTCGGCGTTACAATGAAGTCATGTCTTGTAAAAGATGTTACACTCGTAAATAAGTCTGCCAATACTTATCCTACGGGTGCATTCGCTCCGGATAACAATAGTGGTGGCATTAATGTTAGTGACTCTTTGTCCCTCGGCATTACAGCCCAGTCATCAGCGAGCGCTACTAAAGTGTCCTTCACCAATACATATACAGATACTGCTTATGCAAACGGCGCTGCCGTTGCAGGCGTAACCGTTCTTAGTGCAGGCACTGATATAAATGGCGAAGCTGCCAGAACAGCAATGCCAAAGCTTTCTTGGGGCGAGGGCTGGACCACCAACAGTGGTTCATACCCCACACCTGCAAAGCTTGTTATCACAGTAATTGCTTATGCTTCAGGTACAGGTACCGCAACCGATCCCTTTATCATTGAAAACGCAGCACAGCTGCATAAGATGGTTGAGGAGTATGGTAAGGATAAAGATGGTAATCCCGCCTACTTTAAGGTAAAGGATGGCATAACTGAAATTATAGTAAATGATGCCACAGGCTTCTCTGCTGCATCTCCGGCGGTGGGCACAGGTTGGGATAACTGGATGAAGAATCTTACTTATGATACAAACGCTTCTAAGACGGGCAAAACCTTCGTTGGTAATTTCAACGGTAATGGCGCTACAATTTTCGGTCTGTATGCATATAGTGAGGGGAATAATTCAGTTGCCTTTATTCCTTCGGCAGGTCCGGGAGCAATTGTTAAAAATGTAACCTTCGATTCTGCTTATGTAAAGAATGACGCAAGAGGTGCTTACGAAGGCGCGGCTGTAGTTATAGGCCGTGCTTATGAGGCAAGCGAGGCTTTAATTGATGTTAGTCGCGTTGTTGTTAAAAACTCCTATGTTTCCGGTGCTTATGCAGCAGCAGGTATTTTTGGTAACCTTCGTAATAATACAGTGAAAATTGATTCCTGCTTGGTGGCTGACTGTAATATAGTTAACTCCACAATTGCATCAGGCACCCAATATAAAGGTGGTGCTGTCGCTGATACTTGGGGAAAATCTTATGTTTCCAACTCTATCATAATTGGCATACATGCTGAAACCACTAACACACCTTATGGTGTTACTTTCTCAAATGTTTATACCGACAGTGATTACAGCTGGACTAATGCTGCAGGAACAACTACTGTTGACAGAGCTGCCGGTGTAACTAAGATAGCAAACGCAGACGCTGCTAAGGGCGCTGCTGCAAAGACCAATATGCCCGATCTCACATGGGAAAAGTACGGCGAAGCCGTATGGGCAGTAACCGATAGTTATCCTGTTCCCACCGTTTCAAAAGCATATTACGGTGTTGTAGGCGAGCCTTGGTCAGGCAAATTTGCCGATGGCTACAAGAGTGGTAGCGGCACAGAAGCTGATCCCTATTTAATTGAAACAGCCGAATCTCTTGCTTTTGCTATAGTAAGAGGTAATCCTGATGCTTATTATGAGCTTGCTGCAGATATTTACTTAAATGATGTAAGTACTGTTGAATGGTATACTTCACCGGATGTAAAGGTATGGTTTGATTCTAATGAGGTTGTAGGCTTCACAGGCAAGCTTAACGGTGCAAACCATACTATATACGGTCTGTATGTAGATGCTCCTGCTAACACATCCTCAGCACTTGTTCCTGTTTTTGGTTCGGGCGCTAAGGTTTCTAACCTCACAATTGCGGATGCATATATCAAGGGTGCAGAAAGCACTAATGTGGCTGCAGTTGCAGGTTTAATACTTGATGATGCATCTCCTTCCGCTATAGCTGCGGTTGATGTTCTTGATTCTGTTCAGCTGCTCGGCGGCAGCAATGTTGGCGGTATTGTTGGTAAGGTTGGCGCTTCTGCCGTTCGTATTAACAATTCGGCATTCAAGGGCTCGATTAATACTGCTAATTGCATTTCATATGGTGGTATTATTGGTACATCAAGCGGTGCGGCTTATGTTAAGGCAAGCTATGCGGTTAATGCATATGTAGTTGGTAACGGCTTATATTCTTTAACTGATGTTTATACAAATGTTGACCATAGTGCAGCTCCTTATAAAAGTGAAGGCATTATCCTCTTAGCTGATGAAGCGATGAAGGGTGAAGAAGCTAAAGCTAATATGACAGCTTTAGATTGGGATAATAATGTTTGGCAGGTAAATGCAGGCTCTTACCCGACTATTGTTGGTCAGGTTCTGCCTTCTGATGGTACACCCGGCGAAGTTTGGAGCGGTGAAAAGGCTGCTGAATATGCAGACGGCTCAGGTACTGCCGATGATCCTTGGCAGATAGCCACAGGCGAACAGCTCTACAAGATGTATATGGAAGAGCTTGGTGGCACTAACGATGCACCGCAGCATTACTTTGTTCTTACAGAGGATATTTACCTTAATGATGTAGAAAGTGATTTCTGGGATGCTAAGGTAGGCCTCAACTCTTGGGCTGGTAATGATAAAGTTTTTAGAGGCACCTTCGATGGTGCAGGCCATGTTATCTATGGCCTTTACAGAAATGAGCCCAATAGCAACATCGCTCGTCTTGCTCTCTTCCCCGCAGTTTCTGACGGCGCAGTTATTATGCGCACAGGTCTTTCCCATGCATACCTCGTACAGGACAACACAACCTCAGGTAACTACTTCACCGCAGGCTTTACATCTCTTGTAATGGACTGGGATGGTTCGGTTGTTGAAACAGATGAGCTTGCTGATGGTGAGTATAACGGCAAGCAGGTACCTCGCATTTCAGAATGCTTCGTTGACCATAATTCATACATTCAGGGTTATTATGCAGGCGGTATCGCTTGCGGTAATAACGGCGGTATCATTATTGAAAACTGCTACTTCACAGGTACATTAAATGCTGCTTCACCCAAGACAACAGGCGGTATTATGGGTGATGGCTGGTCTGCAGGTTGTCATATAATTAACTGTCTTTCTGTACCTCAATCAGCTGACCGTTTCTGCGGCGGCGGTAAGTTTACCAGTGCTACAGAAGCTAATCACGATATCGGTATGAAGGGCAACTATGGCTTCTCAGTTTACAGCCAATATGGTGTTAATAAGCTCAAGACTGTAGCTGACTGCTTTGGTCAGACTAACTACGATATAATGGCAATGAGTGATAAAAATCCTGATGGTATGGATTTTGAAAACATCTGGATGATGGTTGAAGATGGTACACCCGTTCTCCGTGCATTTGATATCAACGGCAAGGCATCAACCTTCTCTTGTAGAAGTCTTGATGCACCCAAAACAACCGTTATTCTTCAGACAGGCACTTCTGCTATAAACTATGAGCCATTAGTTGGTGCAATATATTCAGAGCTTACATTACCCACCCCCACTCGTGAAGGCTACAAATTCACAGGTTGGTATGTATACTCAGATTATCAGTGCCTCTATGATTATGGCTACTATCCGCCACGCAACCTCACACTTTATGCAGGCTGGGAACAGTACGGAATCATTCAGGACTTTGAGAACTATCCCAACTCTATGTGGGATCTCGATACTGACCACTGGACCTACAACCGTCCGGGTGCAAAGGGTGGTTACAAGGTTGATTATATCCATGGCGGTAGCAAGTCAATGCACAGATTAGCTACCGAGGGCGAGCAGGACTGCTTACTTAATTATGCAGAAACCCTCACCGTAGGTCAGACCTACACTATATCCTTCTGGGTAACAACCGACACACCGAATACCGCTGCAACCCTCTCTTTGGTTCACAACACATGGCCTGATTACTTAGAGCCTACTCTTGGTGTTGAGCCTATGGTTACAGCTACAGGACTTAAGGTTGGTGACTGGACACAGTATACTTATAGCTTCACTGCTAAAACACAGTGGATCTCTCTCAGAACTACAGGCAACGCAAGCCTTTACTTTGATGATATAATCATCACCCCAACAGGCACTTTGGTTGAAAACAATAATGTTATCAACCTCAATGTTGGTACAACAGCTTCCGGCATAGCACCTAACACAGGTGAAAGTGTAGCTCCGATAGTTGCTCTTGTTGCAACAATCGTTGCTTGTGCAGTAGTTATGTTGGTTTCCAAAAAGGCTAGCACCGAGGTTATTGAGAAATAATCTAAACTGAATTAACACAAACCCGCTGAAGGTTAACCTTCAGCGGGTTTGTTCTTTTTTGCTTTAAAGAATGAATTATCCGTCAATACTAAAAGCGGGTGATAAAATGGATAATTCATATTTTTCAAGGTTGTTTGCTAACCGCACTGTTGTGTGTTTTTTCTTAATTATGCTATTAATGCTTTCTTCGATGCTTCGAGTTGCAATAATTGCTACGGGCAACTATAGCGCGGTGCAGTCGCAGCAGTCGGCTTACCGCATAAAGATATCAAATCTAAGAGGCACCATATATGACTGCAATATGATACCCATAACCAATAATAAAGCTAAAATAATTGCCGCCGTTTCACCAACACCAAAGGCGGTGGTTGGTATTAGCGCGGCGCTTGATGGAGACAAGCTTCAAACAGTGCTTGACACGCTATCGCAGAATAAACCCGCAGTATGCGAGATAGCCGAGCCGATAAAGTGCGATGGCATCAGCTGCACCACCGTTTATGAGCACATTTCTACCGATATGCCCGCCTGCCATTTAATAGGCTATACCGATAGTACAGGCCACGGTGTTTCAGGACTCGAAAAGGCTTATGATGACCTTCTTTACAGTGAAAACTCGGTATCTGCCGTTTATACTACCGACGGTAGGGGAGAGATATTAAGCGGAATATCACCATATTTTGAAAATGACTTATCGGTGATATCAAGCGGTGTTGTAACAACCCTCGATATAAATATTCAAAATATAGCTGAGAATGCAAGCATAGGTATTGAGCGCGGTGCAGTGCTTGTGGCTGAGCCTGAAAGCGGAAAAATTCGCGCAGCGGTAAGCCTGCCTTCATATGATGTAACTAATATATCGGCAAGTCTTGAAAATGAAAGCTCACCCCTTTTAAACCGCGCACTTTCGGCTTATAGCGTTGGCTCGGTTTTTAAGCCTTGTGTTGCCGCTGCCGCTATTGAAGCGGGAAAAAGCGACTTTATATTTGACTGCACAGGTAGCATACAAATTGCCGACAGAGCTTTTAGATGCCACAAGCTCGATGGTCACGGCACGGTTGACCTGCGTGCCGCACTGGCGCACTCTTGCAACTGCTATTTTTATAATTTTGCGATTTCCTTAGGAGGCGAAAGCCTATATAAGATGGCATCCTCGCTAGGCTTTGGGATAAGCTTTAATATAGCCGATAATCTATCAGTTGCATCAGGCAGTATGCCGAAGCTCGAAACGCTTTCAAATGAAGGCGCTATAGCAAACCTCAGTATTGGTCAGGGAGAGGTGCTTTTAACCCCCGTATCAATGCTCGCTTTATATTGCGCTATTGCAAATGGTGGATGCTATTGCCTACCCTCAGTGGTGGAGAAAACCATAAGAAACGGTAGCACCACCGATTATGATGCCGCTTACCCTACTAAGGTTATGAGCGAGAACACCGCAAATTTGATAAAAGGCTATCTTCAAAGCGTAATTAGCGAGGGCACAGGAACCGATGCCGCTCCCACACTCACAACCGCCGCGGGCAAGACTGCTACCGCACAAACAGGTAGATATGATGATAACGGCATAGAAATCACCAATAGCTGGTTTTGTGGCTTTTTCCCTGCAGATGAGCCGCAGTATGTGGTGATAGTAATGTCTGAAGGCGCTTCTCAGGTGAGCACTGCAAAGGTGTTCTCTACAATTGCCGATAAAATATGGGAATATCAAACAACGCTTGACAGAGAAGCTAAATAATTGTATAATTGTATACAGTTATACAACCAAGGAGGGAGCTATGTGTTAGAGCTTTCAAACAAAACAAATCTATTAGAGGAAAATTCATATAAATATTCTCTTCAGGATATAGAGAACCCTAATCTCTACCGCGAATTTTATAGTTATAACGATGTGCCGAAAATCGCCTTCAACCACCGCCGCGTGCCGATGGGGATGCCTAAGGACATCTGGATTACCGATACCTCTTTGCGTGACGGTCAGCAGTCGGTTGAGCCTTATACTGTTGAGCAGATAGTTGAGCTTTATAAGTTTA
>CAZIXG010000052.1:0-7510 GCA_964543305.1 uncultured Ruminococcus sp. | reverse complement strand
GTTTTATTTCTTTGTTTCTCCCTATTCGCAATATCTTAACTTAATGACATTGCCTCATCGAGGGGGTTTTTTAATCACTAATTTCTGCAATAGTTACGCCATTTTCGCCTTCACCAAATAATCCTATCCTAAAGGTTTTAATATTTTTATGTGAGCGAAGGTGTGAATGAACGCTTTTGCGCAGCGTACCCGTTCCTTTGCCGTGAATGATTGTTATGGTGCCAATACCTGATAATACCGCATTGTCAATATAACGGTCAAGCACCATAATAGCCTCATCCGATGCCATACCGCGTAAATCAACCTCGCCAGAAATGCTCCTTTCGGCTCTTGAAGCAAGCCCCGAAACCCTTCTGGTCTTTTTAACCTCGGTTGACTGCGCGGATTTTTTTATACGCAAATCATCAAAGGGTATCCACATTTTCATAGATCCTGACATAACATATGCTCTCTTGGCCTTTTCATCAACGCTGACTACTGTTGCATCGCGATTAAAGCTCGCAATTATAACAATATCATTGGGCTCTGGTGTTTTGGTAAGCTTTTCACCAGAATGCTCGCGATTTTCAACGGGGTTAGCCTCATCCTCCATTTCGCGTAAGGTATTTTTAAAGCTACGCCTTGCTTTATCCACATTTGAAGCGGCATTTTCAGCATTCAAGGACTTTTTCATTTCCTCTAGCTCATTAAGCAGTTGTCCCGATTTATAGCGAGCATTATCAATAATATTAGCGGCTTTTTCGCGAGTTTGCTCCATCAGCTTATCTTGTTTAATTTTGAACTGATGCTGTAGCTGCTCGGTTTGCTTTTTAGTGTTAGCAATTTCCGCTTTTAGCCTTGCTGCCTCACGGTGCTCTGCCTCTGCTTGCTGACGCGCTATTTCAAGGGAAGCCACAACCCTTTCAAACTTCAAATCATCCTCAGAAACCTGATTAGAAGCAAGATTGATAATATGCTCGCCAAGTCCTAACCGCTTTGAAATTGCAAAGGCATTAGACCTACCCGGTTGACCGACTATCAAATTATAGGTTGGCTTAAGCGTTGCAACATCTAATTCACAGCTTGCATTCTCAACCCTATCGGTATCAAGTGCATATGCCTTAAGTTCAGGATAATGGGTGGTAGAAATCGTTTTCACCGATTTTGAGGCTAATGTCATTAGAATGGCCTTAGCAAGCGCTGCGCCCTCGATAGGGTCTGTTCCCGCGCAAAGCTCATCAAATAGAACCAGTGAATTGCAGTCGCATAATTCCAAAATTGAAATGATATTCACCATATGCGAAGAAAATGTTGAGAGCGACTGCTGAATGCTTTGCTCGTCGCCAATATCGGCAAATATTTTGCCGAAAACTGCGACTTCACTGTTATCATCTGCTGGTATCATAAGACCGCACATTGCCATAAAGCATAGCAGTCCCATGGTTTTAAGAGCAACCGTTTTACCACCTGTATTAGGACCTGTAATTATAAGAGTATCATATTCGCCGCCAATACCAATAGTTATCGGCACTACGGTTTTATGGTTTATAAGCGGATGGCGGGCGCGCTTAAGGTACACATATCCCCTATCGTTAATTTTAGGAACTATAGCCGCCGTTTTATAAGCAAGCTTCGCTTTAGCAAATATCAAATCAAGCTTTATAAGTGCATCATAGGATATTTTAATGCTATCGGCAAAATCAGCGCACAGTGCCGAAAGCTCAGCGAGGATGCATGTAATTTCATCCTGCTCCTTGGACTTTAAAACACGAATTTCGTTGTTTGTTTCAACAACACTCATAGGTTCGATAAAAAATGTTGAACCGCTTGATGAGGTATCGTGAACAATACCGCTAATCTCGCCCTTATACTCTGCACGAACAGGAACAACAAATCTGCCGTCACGCTGGGTGATAATTGCATCCTGCAGATATTTTGACATCTGACCGTGAACTATCTTATCAAGTATATCTCTGATTTTAAGCGATTTTGAGTTTATTTTTCGGCGGATATCAGCAAGTGCCGGTGAGGCATTATCGCTAATTTCCTCAGCAGATTTGATGCAAAAATTAATTTTATCCTCTAAAAATTTATTAGGACTGATTTGCGAAAACAAACAGTCGATAGAAGTTTCTGTGGTAGCGCCCGAGTTATCACGCCAGCTCTTTAATGAGCGAACTGCACGCAAAACATCGGCAACCTGCAATAACTCCAAGGGTGATAAATTAGCGCCTATTACAGCGCGCGAAAGCATTGATGATATATTTTTAACCTTACCGAACGAAGGCGCGGTGAATTTAGAAATCAGTAGATACGCCGCTTCAGTTTCGGATAAAAGTGATTTAACCTCATCGATATCATTAGTTGGTATAATATCCAATGCAAGCTGCTTTGCATCATCTGTTATAGCTTCATTTGCAAGAAAGCTAAGCACTGCATCTAGCTCTAAGGTTTTTGCGTGCTTTTTTATATCATAGTTCATAGAAAACCTCTTAAAAATTCAAGTGTGGAATATTTATGTTCAGTTTGATATGTAATATATTTTTCTGTAAGCAGCGAAAGCTGCTTTGCGGTTTCCTCAGAAACTTCAAAAGAATAAAGTGAGTCAAACTTTGAATAAACAATATGTCGCATAGCTGCAAGCTGAGAGTTGTTGATTTGTAAGCAGTCACTTTTACGGCATTCACTGCAATAAAGCGCTCCATCACTGAGACTAAAATACATAACATTATCTTCGAATTTGCCGCATCCATCGCAGGCGATAAGGTTGGGAGCATAACCCGAAATGGTGGCAATCCTCAGCTCTGTAATCGCCTTAATCAATTCGGGACTGCGCTTTTTTTCGGTTAAAAAATGAAGAGAATTGAGGATAAGGCGAAGAAATTCCTCACCTTCTGAGTCTTGTGGTCCCAAATTTAAGCACAGCTCACAAAAATACTGGGCAATAGAAAGAGTTTCTATATCGCTACCCGCATTAAAGAAAACGCGGTTTGCAGTTGCTTCAACAATTTTATATGTATCGCCTTTTTTGTCTATATTGAAGTTAGAATAGGAAAGCAAGCTTGTTGCAGGACTGCGCTTGCTTTTAATGCTTTTAGCCCCCACAACAAACGCTCGGATAACACCCATATCACGAGTCATAACAGTAATAAGGCGGTCATTATCCCCGATATTTGCCTCCTTTATCACAAGGCCGTCCGTTGAAAATCGAATTTTGACCACCTCCGTAAATTGCTTGCTTATGGCAATTATTCTTATAGCTTAAATAATCATCAATTTTGCCCGAGATTACAAATTTTAACCAGCTTTTGTGTGACTCCATAATCAATACCTCCACCGACTTGTAATTATATTTTTGGTGGATAATGAATGATTATGGCAGGTAATTAAAGTAAATTAATCAAGGCCGAAGGTATGTATAAGTCCTTGGCGGTTTCGCCAGTCCTCCTTAACCTTTACCCATAGCTTAACAGAGGCTCTGATACCGAAAAATTTTTCAATATCGCGCCTTGCAAGCGTTCCGATTCGTTTGAGCATAGCTCCGCCCTTACCGATAATAATACCCTTGTGGGAGTCTTTTTCGCAGTATATTACAGCCTCAACATTAAGTATTGGCTCACCATCACTGGAATCGCGTTCAAAAAAGCGTTCAAGATCAACCGCAACACCATGCGGCACTTCTTTGGTAAGGCATCGCAGCAGCTTTTCGCGAATCATTTCCGCAACCATCACCTTTTCGGGCTGGTCGGTAAAATCATCATCATCAAAAAAGTGAGGAGCGACTTTAGAAAAAGAACTTATTTCCTTAACCAAAATATCAACACCGTCACCCTTTTTGGCAGAAAGCGGAATCACGGACTCAAAATCATAGTGACTGGTGTATGCACTTATGATACCAAAAAGCTCATCCTTTTCTTTAAGAAGGTCAATTTTATTGATAACAAGAACACACTTTAAATGCTTTGCTTTTATGTTTTCTATTAACGCAAGCTCAGCAGGTGGCAAATTATGCGCATCGAATTTGAAATCAGGACAGGCATCCACCACAAGTATAGCGCCGTCAACATCGCTCATACCATCATTAACGGCTTTTATCATACTGTCGCCCAGCAGATTATGCGGCTTATGGAAGCCGGGTGTATCTATAAAAACAAACTGTGTTTCTTTGTTTGTTAGAACACCCATAATTCTTGTACGGGTGGTCTGTGGCTTGTCCGAAACAATTGCTACCTTTTGACCTACTATACGGTTAAGCAATGAGGATTTGCCCACATTTGGTCTGCCGATAATTGTTATAAATGCTGATTTAGTTTCCATTAACTATTCCCCTAAGCCTTATTAATTGCAAGTCCAAGCTTTCCAAGGATATTTTCTTCCTTTTCACGCATAATCATCTGCTCAATACCGCCGTTTATATGGTCATAGCCTAAAAGATGAAGCATTGAATGAACAGTTAAGAAAGCCACTTCCCTATCAAAAGAATGGCCATAAAGCTCCGCTTGATAAGCAGCGTGCTCGAGTGAAATAACAACATCGCCGAGCATTTTATTGCCCGTTTCGGGATTAGTATCATAAACACCGTCAACCCCTAAAGGAAACGATAAAACATCTGTTGATTTATCTATATTTCGAAACTCGTTGTTATAGGCTTGTATCTGTTCATCGGTCACGAAGGTTACATCCACTTCAGCAGAATCGGGGAAGTTTTCCTCAATCAAGGTTGCAGAGCAGGCCTTGCGCACGAGAAGTCTTAAGCCCGTTGGTATTTTAATCTTTTTTTGCTTGTTTGTGATATTTACTTTGATTTTCATTGTTTCCTCCGTTTTTCTCGTATGCCTTTATAATTTCTTGAACAAGTCTGTGGCGTACAACATCCTTGCCTGTTAGCTCTGTAATCGCAATATCATCAATATCCTTTAAAATCTTGACAGCTTGTCTAAGACCTGAAGGCTTGCCATCTGGCAGGTCTATCTGAGTTATATCACCTGTCACCACCGCTTTAGAGTTGAAGCCAAGACGCGTTAAAAACATCTTCATTTGCTCATTTGTGGTGTTTTGCGCCTCATCAAGAATAATAAAGCTATCATCAAGCGTTCTTCCGCGCATATATGCAAGCGGAGCTACCTCGATGTCTCCCCTTTCCTGACAACGCTGAAAGTTTTCTGGGCCGAGCATATCAAAAAGAGCATCGTAAAGAGGCCTTAAATATGGATCAACCTTTTGCTGCAAGTCACCTGGCAAGAAGCCAAGCTTCTCCCCTGCTTCAACCGCAGGACGAGTAAGAATAATTCGGTTTACCTGCTTTGCCCTGAACGCACTTACAGCTAAAGCCACAGCCAGATAGGTTTTTCCTGTGCCCGCAGGACCAACACCTACGGTTATTATATTATTTTTAATTGCCTCAACATATTTGCGCTGCCCTAAGGTTTTAGGCTTTACGGGTTTTCCTTTTGAAGTAACACAAATGCAGTCAGCGTCAGTAATGCGAGATATTTTATCATCATCGCCATCTTCAACCATATCTATAACACAGTCAATATTTTGTGAATTAAGTATCTCGCCTTTGTTGATTATCTCAAGCAAGCAGCTGATAGCTCTTGCCGCCTTTGAAACATTCTGTGCCTCACCGCTGAGCTTCAATTTTCCTGTATGAGAGGTAATGGAAACCTTATATTCATTTTCAAGTCTTTTAATATTTTCATCAAGATTTCCAAAAAGATTCACAAGCTGTTCAACACGCTCAATATCGATAAGATGCTCCAAGTTTTTCACCTACCATAATATTTAGTATTATTATACACCAACATCAGGTAAAAAGTCAATTTTGAGCGCCTATTAAAATATCATCTTGCATAGCAATATTTTCTTCGCATAAATATATAACTTCAAGTTTAATGCCGTTATCGGTTTTTATAACCTCTCTTGAAATTTCATTTACAGCCTCAAAGTTAGATTTCTTCACCCTATTTTCAATTTTTTCATAAAGCCTTTCTTCAAGCTGAGACGGAGTATATTCAACCGTCTTTTCTGTTAAAAGGTTATACTTTTGCGTGGCGATTGTAATAGGTATTCTTTTTCCAAAAAGCGAAAGCTGCTTGATATTGGTATCTGAATCATAATTTCCATCAACACTTCCCAAATACAAAGGTATTTTTAACCCGAAAAACTCAACACCTCTTCTTATTTTTGTTTTTTCTTGTGGTATATTAATTTGTTGAACAAAATTTGCTTCCTCTGTGAATTTATGCTCTGTTTTTGCGAAAATTTCACCCGCTGAATGCACAAAAAGCGTGCTGCCATATTGTTCTATAATACCCGATACCAACAAATCTCCACTTGATACCAAGTCACCAACCTTGACTGCAACATTTCCTGTGCTTATATCTATTTTGCTTATAACCCCTGTATAAGCGGCTTTTATATTTGATGGCATTTTTCTTTCCTCACGATCAGATGCCTTTATTTCGGTTAAATTAACCGTTAATATGCAGCCCTCTACATTAAGCGAGCCCCAAGCCAACCCTTCTTGTATCAACAACAGTCTCTCCGCATCGTTTTTTGTATCAATTCTATTTGAAAGAATGCCTTCGCTTATTCCTAATTCATTACAGCTTTCTAAAACTTCCTCTTTGCTGATGTTTTCACTTCCCTCAACATTAATTATCCAAATGAATTGAGACATAATATTTAACAAAAAAAGAAACACAAATAAACCGACTATAAAGCCGGTTCTTTTTTTGTATTTCTGGGAGATAAAACAAAAACCGCGTTTTTTTAAAATCTTAACGCGGCATTTAATTCCTCTTTTTATAAGTCTTAGCTTTTTAAAATTTTTAACTGAAATATTACCTGTGATATTTCCTTTTGAATACCTAAGTCCCCATATATTAATTCGGTTTTTTGAGGCAGAATTCAGCAACTGCTCGACATCCGTTCCGCATAGCAATATGGTTATGTAACCGCCTAAAAACCTCCATAAATTATTCATAAAATTTCCCCTACACACAAAATTCAATAGATGTAAAATTTCCTTTAATACTTATCCTTTTGTCTTCAAAGCTTTCAATATAAAATTTGTCGCCGCAAAGTAGCAAAACTCCCTTTTTTAGTTTTAGTTTTATGTAATCATTCTCATATTCGTTAATGCTATAGCAGCCATCCAACAATAACTTTTTATTTGAGAACATTTCAATATGTGCTCCGTTTATCATTTCTGTGTCTATTATTTCGTTTTTATTGCTAATTAAATTTAATTTATCCTTCTTTCTTGCCGATTTAAATTTGAATTTTGGCAAGCAGATGCACTCCTTCTTTAATTTATATTCTAAGATATGAAAATAATATTATAATAATTCAAAAAAGCATATAAATCATTAGAGGTGATTAATACGCTTTTTAAAAAAATTCTTTCAAAAATCCTTTTAGTATTTTTAATGATTATTATAATTGTTTTAATAATTTTATTTCCCGAGCTTTGCACACAGGGTGCTAAAAAAGGACTTCTTATATGCGGCAATGTGATTATTCCGTC
>CAZIXG010000051.1:0-7586 GCA_964543305.1 uncultured Ruminococcus sp. | reverse complement strand
ACTGCGCACAACTATTTAAGTATGAACGATGTTCGCGGCAAGAAACGAAAGCAAACGGTTGATGCCGTTGCAGCAGTGATAATCTTAGAGGATTATCTAAGAAGCCTTGAATAGAGCTATATCAAATCCCGATCATTTGGTCGGGATTTGCTTTTTGCTAACTTTATATGATTAACAGATACAAAAATAATCTTTAAATTTAAATTTTTTTAACTATTTAAAATTAATTTGATGTATGATATACTAAGTTTATAATTGATAAATCTGTTTTATTTTACGGGAGGTATTTATGCGCAGCTGGAAGGACGAAGAACATAAGCTGAAATATCTCATAAATATTTTGCGTCATGATGTTCGGAAAGATATTAAGCTTGATACACATACCCACGATTTTGTTGAGATTGAATATGTAATGTCAGGCTCAGGCGTGCAGGTGATTAATGGAAACGAGTATAATGTTACTAGAGGGGATATTATTTATTTTGACCGCGGTGACCATCACACATATTACACAAATGATAATATGACGATAATTAATATCATTTTTTACTATTCGGTATATGAGGAAATTTCGTATATGCTGAAAGGCTATATGCCTAATAACGAATTGGCTTTCCCCACGATAACTCACCTGAGAAGCAGCGATATTTTTCAAATAGAGGAGTTGATTTTAAAGGCGGAGAGTGAGTTTCTTAAAGAAGAAACAGGATGTTATTTAATTTTAAAATCTTATCTTTCGATATTTTTAGTTCACTTATGCAGAAGCGTTTCAAGCACTAAAATTAATACCGAAAGCAAGCTCCCTATAATTATTGAATATATGGATAAGAATTTTTCAAGCATCAGTCTTTCGGATGTTGCAGATCGATTTGGATACTCGCCTAATTATTTCTCAAAATATTTTAAGAAAAATTTTGGGGTTTCCTTTATTGAATATGTGAATAAAAAGAGATTGAATCACGCTATCGAACTACTCACATCAAGCGATATGACGGTAGATGCAATTTGCTCTGAGGTTGGCTTTAAGGATAAAAAACATTTTTATGAAATTTTCAAAAAGACCTTCGGCACAACACCTGCAGCTTTTAGAAAAGGATAAGAAATTTTTACAGTTTAAAAACATAAAAATGAAGCGACTTAATGCTTTGGCGTTAAGTCGCTTTGTTTTTATTGACTTAAAAAGTGTGAATTTTAGCCAAAAAAGCCACTGATGGTAAATTAAGGAAACCGCATAATCAGTGATTTGGCAAAATTTTCAATTTAAATTTTATGGCAAAAAACCCTACAAAAGCATAGATTATACCAATTGTTAAGAATTATGTTGTTTGATATAATTATCATTGAAAAAAGAATAATTTTTGTGCAGTTTAATATAAAGTGGGTGGTTTAATGCTAAAAAGAGTTGTAAATTGTGCTATTAGTCTTGCGTTGACGGCATCTGTCTTTTGCATGTCAACAATGGCACTTCAGCCGATTTCGACAACACAGTCTTATGATAACACCGAAAGCTTGTATATCCAAGAACACGGTGAAATTAAAGGCGGAAATAATATCATTAAAACAAGCATTACATCTGCAAAGCTTATAGGCGGGGCAAGTCTCGGTAGCTACGGCGGCAAGGAAAATATTGTTTTGCTCGAGGGCGCCGATACAGGAATCTCAATTCCTGTATCCGTTAATGAAGAAGGCTATTACAAAATTGATGTTTTATACACAGGTATCATTGAAAGCGATAAGACAATAAAGTTATCGCTAGCAATTGACGGCTGTGAGCCATTCTTTGAAGCGGGTTCCCTTGAACTGCCGAGATGCTATGTTAACGAAACGAATGATTTTAAAACCGATTCGTTAGGTAATGATATAAGACCAATTCAAATCCAATCTATATATTGGCAGAAAACCTCGCTTTATAAAAATGATGTGGGAACCGTTGAACCTTATATGTTTTATTTTACCGTCGGAGAACACACGGTGGATATAACTGCTGCTAATGGCGGAGTGTGCTTAGCGGAAATTTCTCTTTCTCAAAAAAGCGAGCTCATCTCTTACAGTGAGTATTCTGATAAGTATTCTGACAAATCAAGCTCCAAGCTTGATGACGATAAAAAGCTTCAGGGTGAGAAAGCCGATTACAAATCCGATATTTGTTTGTATCCTATGACCGACCGCACCAACTGTGCTACCGAGCCATTCAGTGAAATGTGCACTAAGCTTAACACCATAGGCGGAAGCAACTGGTCTAATCCCGGTCAGTGGATTGAATGGAAATTTAATGTGGAAACAGCAGGACTCTACAAAATTGATCTGCGTGTAAGGCAGAATGCAAATCAGGGTATGAAGTGTTATCGCACAATAAGCATTAACGGTGAAATACCTTTTGCAGAGCTTGAAAATTATGGCTTTGCCTATAATCGTTCTTGGTATATAGAAACTCTGACCGACCCCACCACAGGTGAACCCTTTGAGTTCTATTTTGAACCTGGTGAGTACACCATCCGTATGGAGGCCACCACAGGTGATATGTGTGAGCCGCTTGAAGCGGTTAATGATATTTTAACTGAGCTTAATGATCTTTATCACAACATAATTATGATAACAGGTACCTCTCCTGATATATATCGCGACTATAATCTTGAGAAGTCTATACCAGGCTTGGTTGACACTATGATTGACTTGGCAGACCGTCTTGATAAGCAGATGGAAAATATCAAGCAAATAACCGGCGGAAGCGGTACGCAGGCAGTATCCCTAACAACACTTGCGGATCAATTGCGCCTGCTTGCTGAGAAACCGAAAACTATTTCAGATCGAGTATCAAATTTTTATTCAAATATTAGCGCCGTTTCCGCTTGGGCAAATTCTGCCTTCCAACAACCTTTGGAAATAGATTATCTACGCATTGGTTGTGCTGACAGCGCTCAACTCAAAGCAAATGCCAATATTTTCAAGAGTATAGGCAGTGTAGTCAAGTCATTTATCGCATCTTTTATGGTGGACTATAACTCAATAGGTGATAGTGATGAAGAGCCTGATATCGTGGTATGGACTACCGCAGGTCGCGAACAGGCAGAAGCACTTAAGCAGCTTATCGATCGTGATTTTTCTTCAAATCGGGATGTGGGTGTTTCGTTAAAGCTTGTTCAAACAGGACTTGTTGAAGCGGTTGTAGCAGGAACAGGTCCCGATGTGGCACTATCCATAGGAATGAATCAGCCCGTTGACTTTGCTTCAAGAAAAATATTGGAGCCTCTTGATACATATGAGGGCTTTGATGAAATGGTAAGTGAAAATTTTTATGAAAGCGCTATGATTCCTTTTCAATATCGTGACCACACCTATGCGCTTCCGCTTACTCAGGACTTCAATGTAATGTTTTATAGGACTGATGTGCTTTCTCAGCTTGGACTTTCCATACCTGACACATGGACAGAGCTTGAAGATATGATGGCTATCCTAGCACGAAACAATATGCAGGTTGGTATTCCGGCACTCACATCAACATCAGCGGGGGTTATAAACACTGCATTTCCGCAGACGATTCTGACTATGTTTATGCAGAATGATGTGGAGCTTTACAGTGAAGACCTTAGAAAAACAAATCTTAACAGCTCGCAAGCAATTGCCGCTTTTACAAGACTTACGAATTTTTATACCGAGTTTGGTTTGCCTACATATTTTGATGCGGCGAATCGCTTCCGAACAGGAGAAATGCCTATAATTATAGCATCTCTTGCTACTTATAACACGCTTTCAATTTCCGCGCCTGAAATTGCAGGCCGTTGGGGAATGGCACGGATTCCCGGAACCTTAAGGGAAGATGGTACCATAAACAGAGCCGATGAATTTACAGCCACCGCTTGTGTTATGTTTAAAACCGCATCTAATAAGGATGCCTGCTGGGAATTCCTTAAGTGGTATGTGAGCGAGCAGACTCAGTATGATTATGGTATGGAACTTGAAGCCGTTCTAGGTGTTTCGGGTAGATATTTAACCGCAAATAAGCTCGCCTTTGAGCGTTTGCCGTGGGATTCAGATACTGCCGATGTTATACGCAGTCAGTGGCAGGAGGTTTCCACGGTACCACAGGTTCCGGGTTACTATTTTGTGAGCAGATATCTTACTAACGCAATTTCAGATACAGTAGTAAACGGAGAAAATGCGCGAGTAGTTTTAGGAAGATATTCCGATACTATTGACGCCGAGCTTGAGAGAAAAAACAATCAGCTTGATATGCTTTGGAACAAACAGTAATGAGGGAAAAATGATGAATCAAAGAAATGCTTTGCTAAAAAGAATATGGAGAGCCAGAACAAGCTATTTAATGCTTGCTCCTTTTCTGTTTTTCTTCTTTCTTTTATTACTTCTTCCAATATTGATTTCAATAGTTTTATCCTTCACCTCATATGATTTTTTTAACACACCGGTGTTTGTGGGCTTTGATAATTTTATAACGCTATTTGTCGAAGACAGCGAGTTTATAACTGCGCTTCAGAATACATTGCTGTTTGCGGTTATTACAGGTCCTATGAGTTATATAATGTGTTTCTTTATAGCGTGGTTAATAAATGATCTAAGCCCCAGAATGCGCTCTTTAGTTACATTTGTTTTTTATGCGCCTTCAATATCGGGTTCGCTTTATGCTATGTGGAGTATACTGCTCAGTAGTGACCGTTACGGTATGATAAACAGCGTGTTGATACAGCTTGGACTTATCAATGAGCCACTGTTGTTTTTAAAAGATCCTGATATGATACTTGGTTGCCTTATTATAATTCAAATTTGGATGAGTATGGGCAACGGTTTCCTCTCTTTTGTAGCAGGCTTTCAGATGATAAACCGTGATTTGTTTGAGGTTGGTGCAATTGATGGTATTGAGAACCGCTGGCAGGAACTTTGGTATATCACACTGCCTCAGATGAAGCCTATGCTTCTTTTTGGTGCAATAACTCAAATTGTAACCGCCTTTTCGGTTGGTGATGTCAGTTTAAAGCTTTGTGGTTTCCCAAGCGTTAATAATGCGGGTCTCACAATCACACTCCACGCTTACGACTATGCAAATCTTCGTTTTGAAATGGGATATGGTTGCGCTATATCATTTGTTCTCTTTGTGATTATGTACTTTATGCACAAGATTATCACATCAGTGCTTAATCGTATAGGAAATTAGGGGGGAGAGCATATGAAGATTAAAGCAAAACGCTTAAACAGATCGGTATGGGGCAATGGACTATCTATAACGCTTCTGTTAATTATGGGTGCTTTTATGCTCTTGCCTTTGGTATATACCGTTGCAAGCTCCATAAAGCCTGCGGAGGAGTTTTATGTTTTTCCTCCTAAGCTATACGCTGTAAATCCCACTTTCAATAATTTTCTTGATTTATGGGATATAATGGCAAACCTGCGCGTACCGCTTTTCAGATATATATACAACACATTTTTTACCGCGTTAATCGGAACGATTTTTTCGGTTGTGTTTGGTATAATGGGTGCTTATGTGCTTTCAAAGCATACATTTCCCGGACAACACGCCATTAACCGAATTATTGTAATCGCGCTGTTATACACGGGTAATATACTTGCGGTTCCGCGATATTTAATAATTTCGAAGCTGGGTTGGCTTGATACTCCTATGGCAGTGCTCGCTCCAATTCTTGCTTCTACAATGAGCATATTTTTGTTGAGGCAATTTATGAGCACTGTTCCTAATGCAATGATAGAAAGTGCAAAAATTGACGGCGCTGGTGAGATGCGTATATGCTTTAACATAGTAGCACCCTCAATAAGACCGGCATGGATAACTGTTATTATACTTAACTTCCAATCTCTTTGGAATACAACAGGCGCTGATGTAATATTCACGGAATCAAAAAAGCTTTTACCAACTGCAATTTCGCAGGTGGTTTCTTCAGGTATTTCTCGTGCAGGCGCGGGCGCTGCAGGAACGCTTATTATGATAATTCCTCCTATTTTAGTCTTTGTTATTTTCCAAAGACAGATAATTGAAACAATGGCAAGCTCAGGTATTAAGGAATAACAGATAAGGGGGTAGGCTAAATTGAAAAAAACATTATCAGTGTTTATCTGCCTTATAATCGTTTTCAGCATAAGCTTTTCTGTGGCTGCTGATTCGAATTATGAGGAATATATGTATAACACATCGGGCGAATCTGTAGCTGCGCCTCAAAGTTATTCTCCTACCGCGGTAATTTACGGTAATGAACAAACCGATTATGCTTTTTCTGCACCCAGAGATATTTATGTTGACAGTAACGGCAATTTATATCTTCTTGATACAGGAAACGACCGAATTGTTGTTTATAATTCCGATTTAGTTGTAAGCTTGGTGATTTCAGGCTTTGAAATTGATGGTGTTACCATTTCTCTTAAGGAATGCACAGGACTTTTTGTTACCAAGGACGAGATTTACATAGCCGATAAAACGGCAGGTGTAATATATGTTGTCGGTACAGATGGGGCAGGCAAGCGGATAATTCCATTTGTGCCTCAACCTGTTGTTGAAGATGGATTCATTTACAAGCCTACAAGACTTACCGTTGATGAAAACGGTATTATTCAGGTGCAGGCAGAGGGATGCTATAACGGTATTATAACTTTAAATCCCGATGGTAATATGATAGGTTATTATAGCGCCAATACAGTTCAGGCATCTTTTTCGGTTATTGCTGCACAATTCTGGCGTAAACTTTTTTCAGATGAACAGCAGGACAGTATTAAGCAGATTATACCTATAGAATATTCAAGTATTGCTATGGATTCACAGGGATTTATATATACCGTTACACGCACTACGGAAAACTCCACATTTGAGATTAAAAAGCTTAATCCTTATGGTGATAATATTCTGGGTTATGATGATACATTCAGCAGCGTCAAAATAGGTAACGGAGATTATGGCGATCTGCGTGTATACCGCACAGGCGGAACCAATGTGGATACCGCTTTTTGCGATATTTACATAGATAGCGAGAATTTCATCTTTGCCCTTGATGCAAGTCGAGGCAGGGTGTTCCAGTATGACCAGAACAGTAACCTTATATCAGTATTCGGCGGTATGGGCAAACAAAAGGGCACTTTTTCCGAGCCTGTCGCTATAGATGGTTACAACGGTAAATTGTTTGTGCTAGATGCCACAAAAGGCAATTTAACCGTTTTTGAGCCGCAAGAATATGTAAATGATATACGCTGCGCATTGCTTCTTGATGAAGAATGCAATTATGATTTGGCAGTTGAATATTGGGAAAAGGTTTATTCTGCAAATTCAAACTATTCTTTAGCGTTAACAGGTCTTGGTAAAGCAGCTTATGAAAATGGTGAGCTTGAAAAGGCTTTAGAATATTTTGAGCGTGCTGATGACCGCACTAACTATGACATTGCTTTTTCGGCATATAGAACACGCTTTATAAGAGATAATTTTGTATGGATAGGATTATCACTTGTGCTTTTGATTACAACCTGTGTAATCACGGTTAAATTGGTTCGCAAAAGGAGGCGCAAATAATGCAAAAATTATTAAAAAGGCCTTATATTTCTGCAATAAAGGTTATAACTAAGCCTTTCGCATCCTT